>DASYPC010000205.1:0-1986 GCA_036007105.1 Burkholderiales bacterium
GTGAGCAGGGTGGGATAGACGAGCGTCCAGTCGAGGTCGCTTGCGCGCAGCATGGCATCGGCCTTCGCCTTGTCGGCGAAGAGCCGTCGCAGCATCGTTCGGTACACGAATCGCTGCAGCAGATTTGCCTGCCCGAGGGTGTCGCCAACGCCGAACGCGGAAAGGAAAATCACTCTCTTGATTCCCTTTGCCCGCATCGCAGGAACCAATGCTGCCATCGCGCGACTCACGATCTCGGAGCGCAGGGAATTTCCTGCGCCAAGCGCCGAGAGAACCGCGTCCTTGCCGGCCATGGCGCTTTCCAGCGTACGGGAGTCCGTCACGTCGCCAACCGCGACCGCCAACCGCGGGTGAGTAACGGTCAACCGGGACGCGTTGCGGACAAGCGCGGTCACATCATGTCCGGCGGCGAGCGCCTGATCGACCAGGTTCCGGCCGGTCGGACCCGTCGCACCGAGAATCAGCAGTCGCACCGCATTCCCTCGCGCAGCAGCGCTGCGCGGATGTCGCTGACCGAATGGACCTCGTGCGCGAGCAGGCCTGCCTCGCGGGCGCCACGTACGTTGTGTGGGTGATCGTCGAAGAAGACGATGCGTTCCGGTGCGATCCCGATGCGCCGGCCGACTTCGAGGAACGACGCCGCGGCGGGCTTGCGCGCGCCGAGATCGCACGAGCAGAAAATCTGCGAGAACGGCTTGAGCAGGCTCGCGTAGCGCACCTTCCAGAACGCCCGGTGGGCGACGTTCGTATTGGAGAACGCATAGAGCGGGAATCCTCTTGCGAGCGACTTGAGCAATGCCTCGACATCGGGAATCGCTCCAACGAAAATCTGATTCCACCCGGCGAGTAGAATCTCGTCGGCCAGCGCCACCCCGAGGGTGGCACGAAGGTGCGCGCAATACTCGTGCGCGCCGATCTCGCCGCGCTCGTGCGCCTCGTATCCGGCATCGAGCGAGAAGCGCTCTGCAATGCGCGATGGGGAAACCCGCGCAGCGTTCGCCCACGCCTGGACGGCACGGCCGAAATCGATCTCGATCACGACGCCACCCAGATCAAAGAGAAGCGCTTCTACGTTCGCGGGCGGCATGGCGGAGGAGGGTCTCACGTGCGTCGCAGGCCATCGGAGAGCCGCACTACGAGTGGCGCGGCAATGCCGCACGCACCGAGCGCGGCATAGGCCCACACCCACGCAATCCGATGATCGGCACCCCCCGCATGATCGAGCGCAGCACCGAACAGCGCGGGCCCAAGCATTCCGCCGGAGAAGCCGGCGAGCGAATACATTCCCATCGCGGCTCCGCGCAGCCCGGGCGGCGCGGCTGCCACGAACCCCGCGGTCAGCGTCGCCGAATCCGCGAGGACGAACATTGAATAGACGGTGAGGAGCGCAATCGCGATCGCCCAGTGAAGCGGCGCCGCGAGCGCGAGCGCGATGCCGGCTGAGGAGGCCGCAAGCATCGCGATCAGGATCCAGCGCCGGCGGCCGATACGCAACGCCATTTCGTTGCCGAGAATGGAGGCCGGGACGGAAGCGACGTTCACCGCCGCCGCAATCGTCGTGGCGCTCCATGGAAACGGATCTCCGGCGGCATAGAAGCCGGCGCAAAATCCGAGGAACGCGACCATCCACGCGCGCGAGCCCAGAAGCTCGAGAGAATGCGCCGCGTAGCCGAGCGTGTACCCGACCGCCGCTCGCACCGCGAGCACGCGCCGCCAGGCGTGCACCGGGAAAAGATCCGCGAAGCGGAACGCCCGAGGCGCTTCCTCGACCTCGTGGGCACGCTCGAGGCCAAACGTTACGAGAAGCGCGGCCGCCGCGGGCCCGAACGCGCCCAGCAGAAACGCAGCGCGCCAGCCCCATGCCGACGCGATCGCGCCGGTAAGCACGAGCGACAGCGCTACGCCAATGCCGAAGAACGAGGTATAGAAGGCAATCGCACGACTTTGCGGCGCGCCGCTCACCCGGTCCGACAGCAACCGCAAGCC
>DASYPC010000206.1:0-3482 GCA_036007105.1 Burkholderiales bacterium
ACACCGGCGCAAAGTCCTTGATGGGGTCGAACGGGAGCTTCGCGTACAGCGTCGGGTTGATGCCGTGCGAAGCGACGGTGATCCATCCGAGCGTGTATCCGTCGGGCGCGCTGCGCGCGAGCTCGGCAACGCCGATGTTGCTTCCCGCCCCGGGCTTGTGATCGATGACGAACGGCTGCCCGAAGTGCCGGCTCAGCCAGTCGCACAGCAGGCGTCCCTGGAAATCGGTACTGCCACCGGGCGTGAAAGGAATGATCAGGCGTACCGTCTTAGCCGGCCAGCTCGCCGCCGGATCCTGCGCGTGCAGCGCGCCGGCGAGCGCGAGCCCTGCGAGTCCGGCGCCCAACCCGATTGCGTGCCTGCGTTTCATAGAGCGGTCCGAGTCTAATCGAACGCATCCGAACTGTGCCAAGCTGGTGCATGCGCAAGACCGAATCCGATCCGATGCTCTTTGCGGTGTGCGCGCTCGGGATCGCGCAGATCACCGCGTGGGGAACGAGCTACTACTGCCTCGGCGTGCTCGCGGGTCCGATCGTCGCCGACACGGGTTGGAGCCGCAGCCTCGCCTACTTCGGCTTCACCGTGGCGTTGCTGACGATGGGCGCCGTCTCGCCGAGCGCGGGTCGCGCAATCGACCGCTACGGCGCCCGCGCCGTGATGGCGCTCGGCACGGTCCTCGTTTCCGCAGGCCTGTATGCGCTCTCGCTCGTGCGCTCGGAAGTCGCGTATCTCTGCGTCTGGGCGTTCCTCGGGTTCGGAATGCGCTTATGCCTGTACGACGCTGCATTCGCAGCGCTGGTCCAGGTCGTTCCGCGGCACGGGCGGCGCGCGATCTCGTACCTGACCCTGTTCGGCGCGTTTGCGTCGACGGTCTTCTGGGTGGTCGGGCATTACCTCAACGAGGCCGCCGGCTGGCGACAGACGCTCGAGGTCTTTGCGGTGATCAATCTTGCGATCTGCCTGCCGCTCAACTGGTTCGGCCTCGCGCGCCGCGAAGCGCCCGCACCCGATTCGAGCGCCCCCTCGCCCACCGCGTCTTCGAAAGACGCACCGCTGCTCGAAGGCGCAATGCGCATCGTCGCGATGGCGCTCTTCGCGCTGGTGATGTCGCTGAACGGTTTCGTCTTTGCCGTCGTGACGGTGCAGCTGGTTCCGCTGCTGGAAGCCGCGGGACTTGCGACTGCAGCGGCGGTGTGGGTGGCGTCGATGAAGGGGTTTGCGCAATTTGGTGGCCGCGTCGTCGAGATCTTCTTCGCGCGCAACCTGCACGCGATGACGGTCGCGCGAATCGCGATCGGCGCGCTGCCCGTCGCCTTCGCGCTGCTGCTGGCTGCCGGCGGGAGCTTTTCCATGATCCTGGCGTTCACGTTGCTGATGGGGGCTGCGCAAGGCGTGATCACGATCGTGCGCGGCGCGGTGCCGCTCGCGCTGTTCGGGGCGACCGGCTATGGAGCGGTGCTCGGCATGCTCGCTGCACCGATCCTCATTGTCAACGCGATCTCGCCTACGCTGTTCGCCATGATCGTCGATCGCTGGGGCTGGCACGCCTCGCAGATCGTCCTCGTCGCCATGTCGGCAGCCTCGTTCCTCGCTATGGAATGGATGTCGCGCTGGTACGAGGCGCGGCGCAAGCCGGTTGCGGCTCTCTAGCCGTTTCTAATCGGGCGCGTCGAAGCGATACACCGAGCCGTCGCGCACGATATGACCGGCGGTCGGCGTGGCGAAGTGCGTCCCCAAGACGAGCACTGGCCGGCCGGCATGGCGCTCGAGGAAAGCGAGCCGCGTGCCGCGCGCAGCCTGTGCATCGACGTCGAAACGGCTCGCCCATGCGGGCTCGGCGCATTGCACCGGGTGATGCATCACGTCGCCGGTGATCACCGCCTCTTCCCCGCGCGAAGTGATCCGCACGCTCACATGTCCGGGCGTGTGGCCGGGTGTCGGCTCGAGCTGCACTTCGGGCGTGATCCGGTGATCCATCTCGACGAGATCGGCGATCCCCGCATCGAGAATCGGCCGCACCGAGTCCTCCTGCACGTCGCGGTTGGGACCTGCGGGCTCAGCCGACCAGTGCTCCCATTCCTTGCGCGCGAAAAGATAGCGTGCGTTGGGAAAAGTCGGGACCCAGCGGTCGCCGACCCACATCGTGTTCCAGCCCACATGGTCGACGTGCAGGTGCGTGCACAGCACGGCGTCGACGTTGTCACGCAAAAAGCCGGCTTCGGCAAAGTCGGCAAGAAAGTGGCCCTGCCGCATGTGCCAGTTCTTCACTGCGCGCTGCTTGTCGTTGCCGATGCAGGTATCCACCACGATCGTGCGGCCCTCCGACTCGATCACGAACGCGTGGATCGAGCCGATGGTCCGACCGTCCGCGGTCAGGAAGGCCGGCTTGAGCCAGGCGTGCTGCAGCAATCGCTCGGGCGACGCTTCTTCGAAGAGAAAAGTTCCTGGCGACGGACCTTCGATCTCGACGACCCGGGTCACCATCGCCGCGCCGATCCTCCAGCGCGTAACCGGATAAGTGGTTGCCACGGTTTATGATACCAATGAGAAGAAAAGGGAGATGACCATGCTTCGCAGAACGATCCTCGCAGCGCTGCTTGCAACGGCAGCACCTGTCGCGCAAGCACAGGTGAACATCGATGCGCTCGCGGACGAAGTCGAGGCGCGGGTCATCGCATGGCGGCATCACATCCACCAGAACCCGGAGCTTTCGTACCAGGAAGTGAAGACCTCGGCGTACGTCGCCGCGGCGCTGCGCGCGATGCCGGGCATCGAAGTGCAGACCGGAATCGCGAAGACCGGGATCAAGGCAGTGCTGAAGGGAGGCAAGCCGGGTCCGGTGGTTGCGCTGCGCGCGGACATGGACGCGCTGCCCGTCGAGGAACGCAACGACCTGCCGTTCCGCTCGCAGGCGAAGGCAATGTGGCAGGGAAAGGAAACCGGCGTCATGCATGCGTGCGGTCACGATACGCACGTTGCGATGCTGCTGGGCGCTGCTGCAATCCTCTCGAAGATTCGCGCGGATCTGCCCGGCACCGTGGTTTTCTTTTTCCAGCCCGCCGAGGAAGGTGGTGGCGGCGCGTTCGAGATGGTCAAGGAAGGCGCGATGGAGAATCCCAGGGTGGATGCAGTGTTCGGCCAGCACATCGGCGCCGGACACCCCGGCGGGACTTTCAACTACCGGCGCGGCGGAACGATGGCAAGCTCGGACAGCTTCTACATCACGGTCAAGGGCGCGGGCGGACACGGCGCGATGCCCTGGAACGCGAAGGATCCGATCGTCGCCGCCGCACAAATCGTGACGAATCTGCAATCGATCGTCAGCCGCCAGGCCGATCTTTCACAAGGCGCAGCGGTGGTCACGGTGGGCCAGTTCAACGCCGGCAACCGGACCAACATCATTCCCGAGGAAGCGACGCTGTCCGGAACGATCCGCACGCTGACCGAACCCACACGCAAGCAGGTACACGACGCGATCATGC
>DASYPC010000207.1:0-6844 GCA_036007105.1 Burkholderiales bacterium
ACGTGCGCCGTGCCTGCCAGCTCAGGCCGGACCGCGATGTGCTGGTTACGCGGCTCCTTGCGCCCTCAATCAGCGCGCATGCGGTGCGGGCCCTGAGCGCGCGCAGCGGACAGGAGCGCGAGATCGCCGTGCTGTTTGCAGATCTGCGCGGATTCACCCGGATCGCCGAGAAAAAGCTTCCGTACGACGTGGTATTCATCCTGAACCGCTACTTCGAGGCGGTCGGCAGCGCGGTCGCCGAGGCAGGCGGCCTGGCCAATCAATACACCGGTGACGGCGTGATGGCCCTGTTCGGGATCGAGACCGATCCGGGTCTGGCGTGCAAGCAGGCGTTGAGGGCGGCGGCCGCGATGATCGGACGGGTCGAAGAGCTCGGGCGCGGGCTTGGCCAGGAGCTCGCATCGCCGTTGCGCATCGGCATCGGCATCCACGCCGGTCCGGTGGTCGTCGGCGAGATGGGGTACGGCGAGACGCGGTACCTCACTGCCGTGGGCGACACGGTAAACACCGCGAGTCGTCTCGAGGGGCTGACCAAGGAGCACGACTGCGAGCTGGTGGTGTCGCAACAAGTGTTCGCTCGCGCGGGCCTCGATTCCGCCGGCTACCCCGGCGCCGACCTGTCGCTGCGCAATCGCGAGGCCACGCTCCGGGTGCTCCTCGTGAAGGATGCGCGCCGGCTCGCCGAGCGTATCGATGCGCTCAGCTCGCGTAGCCCGGATCCAGGCGGTCCATCTTCCGCAGCAGACCCGGCCACGCAAGCTGCGCCCCCGCTCCGCGCGTAACCGTTTTCGACATCGCCTGGATGCCGGCGAGGATCGGTTGCGGGATGGAGAGCAGCGCCTGGCCGCCGGCCTGCGCCATCACTTGCACCTCGCACGAGCGCTGCAGGATGTACATGTTGAGGAACGCCTGCGCGACCGTATCGCCGCACGTGAGCAGGCCGTGATTTCGCAGGATCATGAAATTGTTCTCGCCCAGATCGGCGACAAGGCGCGGTTTCTCCTCGGGATTGAGCGCGACGCCTTCGTACGCGTGATACGAAAGCGCCGAGAGCGGAAAAAGCGCCTGCTGCGAGATCGGTAGCAAGCCGTCCTTCTGCGCTGACACGGCAACCCCCGCGGTCGTGTGGAGGTGCAACACGCAATGCGCGTCGTGGCGCGCCTCGTGCACCGCGCTATGGATCGTGAATCCCGCCGGATTGATGCCATAGGGCGAATCCGAGACCTTGTTTCCGCCCAGATCGATCTTGACGAGGCTGGAAGCGGTGATCTCCTCGAACATCATCCCGTAGGGATTGATGAGGAAGTGCGTCTCCGGCCCCGGAACTCGCGCCGAGATGTGTGTGAAGATCAGGTCGTCCCAGCCGTAGTGCGCGACCAGTCTGTAGCACGCGGCCAGATCGACGCGCACCTGCCATTCTGCGACCGACACTTCGGATTGAAGCGATTTCATCGTCCCGCCTCCTTAGTACTTCGCGCTACCCGGCGTCCGCGGAAAAGGAATCGCGTCGCGCACGTTCGCAAGGCCGGTCGCATACGCGACCGTGCGCTCGAAGCCGAGGCCGAATCCGGCGTGCGGCACGGTGCCGTAGCGGCGCAGGTCGCGGTACCAGCCGTAGTGCTGCGGATCGAGCCCGCTCGCCGTCATGCGCGCATCGAGCACCGCGAGGCGCTCCTCGCGCTGGCTACCGCCGATGATCTCGCCGATCCCGGGCGCAAGGACATCCATCGCCGCGACGGTCTTGTCGTCGTCGTTCAGCCGCATGTAGAACGCCTTGATCTCCTTCGGGTAGTTCATCACGACGACCGGCTTCTTCGCGTGCTTCTCGGTGAGGTAGCGCTCGTGCTCCGATTGCAGGTCCATGCCCCACTTGACCGGGAACTCGAACTTTTCCTTCGAGCGCTCGAGTACCGCGACGGATTCGCCATAGTCCATGCGCACGAATTCAGAGTCGACGATTCCCTGCAGCTTCGCGATCAGGCCCTTCTCGATCCGTTCCTCGAAGAACGCCATGTCGACCGGCCGTTCGGCGAGCAGCGTCTTGAGGACGTGCTTGAGCAGCGCCTCGGCGAGGCTCGCGTTGTCGGAAAGATCGGCGAACGCGATCTCGGGCTCGATCATCCAGAACTCGGCCAGGTGCCGGCTGGTGTTCGAGTTCTCCGCGCGGAACGTGGGGCCGAACGTATACACCTTCGAGAGCGCAAGGCAGTAGCACTCGACGTTCAACTGTCCCGAGACGGTGAGAAACGTTTCGCGGCCGAAGAAGTCCTGCGCGAAATCGATCTTCCCGTCGGGCGTGCGCGGCAGGTTCGCAAGATCGAGCGTCGAGACGCGGAACAGCGCGCCCGCGCCTTCCGCGTCCGAGGCGGTGATGATCGGCGTGTTCACCCACAGGAACCCGTGCTCGTGGAAGAAGCCGTGGATCGCCTGCGCTATCGTATGGCGCACGCGCGTCGCGGCGCCGATCACATTGGTGCGCGGCCGCAGGTGCGCGACTTCGCGCAGGAATTCGAGCGTGTGCGGCTTGGGCTGGATCGGGTACGAGTCCGGGTCGTCGACCCAGCCGAGCACGCGCACGCTCTGCGCCTGCATCTCGAACGGCTGGCCCTTGGCAGGCGACGGGACGATGCTGCCGGTCGCTTCCACCGCGCAACCCGCGGTCAGGTGCAGCACTTCGCCGGCGTAGTTCGGCAGCGCGCTCGGCACCACGACCTGCACCGGGTGAAACGACGATCCGTCGGCGAGGTGGACGAACGAGATGCCGGCCTTGGAATCGCGCCGCGTGCGCACCCAGCCCTTGACGGTCACCGGCGCGTCCTGCGGCGCGCGGCCGGCGAGGATCTCGGAGCAGGAGAATGAGGACATGTCGCTCTCTTCTTGTAGAAGGCAAGTATTCTCTCGCATATGGATGCCCTCACAGCGTTTGGCCTGTTCTCGGTAACGGCGATGATGCTTTGCTATGCGCTGGAAAAGAGGAGCGCATGGTTCGTTCTGGGCTTCGCCGGTGCATTCGCTCTGGCTTCGATCTATGGGTTCCTGCAGGGCGCATGGCCATTCGGAGTCGTCGAGGCAGTCTGGACTGGCGTTGCCTTGCAACGCTGGCGTAGCTGGCGGCCCGACCCCTCGGGGCCGGACGGGAGGACAGCGTGACTCTGGTGGCGGGCTACGGTGGCGCGACGCTTGCGCGTGGGATCCGCGCGCGCTTCGTTCCTGGCATCAACGGCCTCACGATGCACGTGCTCGAAGCAGGGTTCGAAACGCAAGGCCGGCCTTGCGTGCTGCTGCTGCACGGCTTTCCGGAGCTCGCGTACAGCTGGAGGAAGGTGATGCTGCCGCTGGCCGCAGCCGGGTTTCATGTCGTCGCGCCCGACCAGCGCGGCTACGGACGCACGACCGGCTGGGACGGCGACTACGACGGCGAGGTGGGGTCTTTTCGCATGCTCAACCTCGCGCGCGATGCACTCGGGCTCGTGCATGCGCTCGGCTACCCGTCGGTCGCCGCCGTCATCGGGCACGATTTCGGCTCGCCGCTCGCGGCCTGGTGCGCGCTCGTCCGGCCGGATGTGTTCCGTTCGGTGGTGCTGATGAGCGCGCCGTTTGCCGGCCCTCCTCCGCTTCCGCAGCAGAACGAACCGCCACCGGCGCGCAGCATTCACGATGACCTCGCCGCTCTCGAGCGGCCGCGCAAGCACTACCAGTGGTACTACTCGACGCGCGACGCGAACGAGCATATGTGGCACTGCCACCAGGGGCTGCACGATTTTCTGCGCGCCTACTATCACTGCAAGAGCGCCGACTGGAAGCAGAACAACCCGTATCCGCTCCGCTCATGGACCGCAGCAGAGCTCGCGAAGCTGCCGACGTACTACATCATGGATCGCGACAAGGGAATGGCAGAGACCGTCGCACCGGAGATGCCTTCCGCGTCCGCGATTGCAGGGTGCGAGTGGCTGCCCGAAGAGGAGCTGGAGGTGTACAGCGCAGAGTACGCACGCACCGGGTTTCAGGGCGGCCTCAACTGGTACCGGTGCGCGACCAGCCCGAAATTCATCGCCGAGCTGCAGCTCTTCTCCGGCCGCACGATCGACGTCCCGTCTGCGTTCATCGCCGGGAAGAGCGATTGGGGGATCTATCAGCGTCCGGGCGATTTCGAGAAGATGCAGAAGAGCGCATGCACGCGGATGCTGGGATGTCACGTCCTGGAAGGCGCAGGGCATTGGGTGCAGCAGGAGCAGCCGGAGGAAACAAGCAGGTTGCTCGTAGAGTTTTTGCAGTAGCGCTTGACGGTACCGGCAAGCGCGGTCGACCATAGCGGCCCCCGGGCCGAGAACATCAAGGAGAACGCCGTGCATACACCTCGCAATCGGACCAACCGCATCGTTGCCGCCCTCGCCTTCACCGCGTTCGCGCTCGGCGCAGGCGCGACGGCCATGGCGCAGCAGGCCGGCAAGCACCACACGCTTGGCGCGACGCTCGAGACGACGCAGTGGGGCTGGCTCGATCCCAAGGAGCCGCCGAAGCTGACGATCAACTCGGGCGATACGGTCTCGATCGAGACCATGATGCACGCCCACAACAAGGTCCAGCAGGGGATCACGATGGATGAGATCGTCGCCCTGCGCAAAGCCAATCCGGGCGGCGGCCCGCATTCGGTGACCGGGCCGATCTTCGTCAACGGCGCGGAGCCGGGCGACGTGCTGGAGATCCGCATCCTCAAGATCGTGCCGAAGACGTTCGGCATCAACTTCAACCTTCCGGGCAAGGACTTCCCGACGATCGGCGCGCTCGCGAGCGAAATGCCGGACGGGTTCGTGAAGTTCTTCTACCTCGACCTGGAGAAGAAGCAGGCCGAGTTCAAGCCTGGGATCATGATCGATCTGCAGCCCTTCCCCGGCACGCTCGCGGTCGGCATCGACCCGAACGATCCCTCGCCCCGCAAGGGGGGCTCGAAGGATCCGATGGCGCCGGTCTCGACGCTGCGCCCGTGGAAGAACGGCTCGAACATGGACCTGAACGAGCTTCAGGAAGGCTCGACCCTGTACGTACCCGTGTTCCTGAAGGGCGGGTTGATCTGGATGGGCGACTCGCACTGCCGCCAGGGCAACGGCGAGGTGAGCCTCACTGCGCTGGAGTGCTCGTACCGCGAAATCCTGATCCAGCCGATCGTGCGCAAGGACATGAAGCTCGAGTGGCCGCGCGCCGAGATCAGGACGCACTGGATCACGATGGGCTTCGACGAGGACCTGAACAAGGCGATGGTCAATGCGACGCGCGAGGCCGTCGACTTCCTTGCCGGCCAGAAAATGGTGCCGCTGAGCCGTTACGAGGCGTACTCGATCGTCTCGATGGTCGGCGATTGCCGCGTGACGCAGGTGGTGGACGTGCGCAAGGGCGTGCACTGCATGATCCCGAAGTCGATCTTCACGAAGAAATAGGGTGTGCCGGGTCTGCGCGCGGCCGCCGCGTTCGGACTGGTGGTCGCGCTGGCCGGTGTCTCGCACGCCGCGCTTCCGGTCGTTGCGACGTCGACCGACCTCAAGGCGCTGGTCGAGGAGGTCGGCCGCGATGGGGTCGAGGTCGAAAGCCTCGCACCGCCCGCGCAGGATCCCCACGCGATCGAGATCAAGCCGGGCCAGATTGCACGCCTGAAACGCGCGGCGCTGCTTTTCAGGGTGGGGCTGGACCACGAGCCGTGGCTTGCGCGCGCACTCGCGGCTGCGGGCGAAGCACGCTTCGCGCCGGGCGCGCCGGCGAGCATCGACGCCTCGCGCGGCGTGCGACTGCTGCAGACCGAGACCCCAAGGCTGCGCGCCGAGCGCGGCGTGCATCTTCACGGGCTCGGCAACACGCACTACTGGCTCGATCCGAACAATGCGCGCCCCATCACCGCTACGATCCTCGAGGCGCTCGCGCGCGAGCGGCCCGCCGAGCGGGGCCACTTTGAGGCCAACCGCCGCCGCTTCCTCGAGCGGCTCGATGCGGGCATCGCCCGCTGGTCGACGGCGCTGGCACCGCATCGCGGCACGCGCGTGGTCGTGGTGCACGAGACGTGGCCCTACTTCGCCGACCACTTCGGTCTTGCGATCGTCGCCGCCGTAGAGCCGGTGCCCGGCGTGCCGCCGTCGCCCGCGACGCTCTCGGCGCTCACCGAGCGCATGCGCGCCGCGGGCGTGCGGCTGCTGATCGCCGAGCCCTACTCGAACGCATCGGTGGTGCGCCAGGTGGCCGAGCGCAGCGGCGCGCGCGTCGTGACGCTCGTGCCATCGGTCGGGGCCGATCCCGCGGCGAGCGACTACCTGGCGCTTTTCGATTTGAACGTAAAGCGCCTCGCGCAGGCGCTCGGCGCGAGATGACCGCATGCTCGAGCTGCTCGCGCTGCCGTTCCTATCCTGCCTCGTGCTCACCGGGATGCACGTCTACCTCGGGCTGCACGTGCTCGCGCGCGGCGTCATCTTCGTCGATCTCGCGCTCGCGCAGGTCGCCGCGCTCGGGCTGACCGTAGCGATCCTCGCCGGCCATCCGGTGCAGAGCGATGCCGCGTACTGGTATGCGCTCGCGTTCGCGCTCGGCGGCGCGCTGCTGTTCGCCCTGACGCGCGTGCGCGAAGCGACGGTTCCGCAGGAGGCGGTGATCGGCATCGTGTACGCGGTTTCCGCGGCGCTCGCGATGCTGGTGGTGGATCGCGCACCGCAAGGCGCCGAGCACATCAAGCAGCTGCTGGTCGGAGCGATCCTGACCGTGTCCGCGGAGGACGTAGCGACGCTCGCCGGGCTTTACGCAGCGATCGGTGCGCTGCTTTGGTGGACGCGACGCCCGATGCTCGAGATTTCGCTCGATCCCGAGG
>DASYPC010000208.1:0-4003 GCA_036007105.1 Burkholderiales bacterium
CTTCGTTTGTGAGCCTGCTGTTTCCGCTGCTGCTGATTTCGCGGTTTCGCCGCAAGGGTCGAGAATACGATCCGCATGCCGAGTATCGCGTTCCGCGGGTCGTCAACGCAATGCTGGAGATGGCGTTGAGCGCCGAGCGCACGGCAATCCGGCTCGGCGCGACGCTGCCTTTCGGCGGCTCGCTGCTGCTTGTGGCGCGCCGGGAGGAGGGCGGGGCCCAATGACGGAGTTGAAGCAGCCAGGATTCGCCCGGCTACTCGATTTTCCCCGTGTCTATAGCTGGTTCGCCAATTGCATCGGCGGCGATGCGCGCTCGGCGTACACGCGCGAGTATGTGAGGCCCGTCCCCGGCCAGCGAATCGTCGACATCGGCTGCGGCCCCGCGGACATCGTAAGTGAGCTTCCCGACGGCGTGGAGTACGTCGGGATCGACATGAGCCCCGAGTACATCGACGCCGCCCGCGCTCGTTTCGGAAATCGTGCGAGCTTCTACTGCCAGTCCATTTCGTCGGAGCTCGGCGTCCGCCTCGCACCGTTCGACATCGCAATGGCAAACGGCGTGCTCCATCACCTGGACGATGCACAGGCGCTCGACCTGCTGAAGCTGGCGCGCGCTTCGCTTGCTGCGGGAGGACGCTTGGTGACGCTGGACGGCTGCTACCTTCCAAACCAGCCCGCGATCGCGCGCTGGCTGCTGAAGATGGATCGCGGCAAGCATGTGCGGGCGCCCGAGGCGTACGTGGAGCTCGCCAGGCGTGCGTTCGGGTCGGTCGTGCCGCACCTGCGGCAGGATTTGCTGCGAATCCCGTACACTCACCTCATCATGGAATGCCGGCCTTGATGCGAGGCGCTGGCGCGGGCTACGGCAGCGCCGTCGAATCGTAGATTGCCACTGCGCCGCGCGCCCAGATCGGGTGGCTGCGCTCGCGATCCCACCCCGGCTCCCCGCGGCTGGTAATGACATACCACCGCACGCGAAGATCCCGCATCTTTTGCATGGCGCTGTGCGGATCCTTGGCGTGCGCCACCTCGCCAAGCGCCCGGTAGCGATCGACGGCAGCGATCCGGCTGACGCCGCCGAGCGCCTCGTGGATCCAGAAGCGAGCGAGATAGGCCGGTACCGCCGTCAGTGCGACCAGCTCGGTCGGCGGGTCGACACCTACGTCGCGCGTGGGGACTGGCCATGCAGCAAAGGTGTCTCCGGGTCGCGCCCGGCTTCTCAGAAAATCCGCAGCGGCAAGCAGATCCGGCGCAACCGTGTGCGCAGCGAACGGCCGGCTCCAGTAGAACTTCGGGCGCGCCATCTCCGCTGCGTTCGTCCATACGAACGGCAGCGCTACGGCGGTCCCGACCAGCAGCATCTGCCAGAGTCGCTTGCCGTGCCTGCCCTGCTCCGAGAGCCAGCGAACCAGGGACGCCGCGGTCCATGCGGCGACCACTGCATAGAGGAGCACGAACGGGCGCTGGGTGAAGTCGCTTGCATCGTGGTGAGCGGGAATCGGCGCGAGCAGCAGGACGAAGGCGTAGGTGACCAGCAGCGCAAGCGGAAAGCCGTCGACGCCCGCCAGCTGCAGTCGCCGCAACAACGCGAGCGCCAGCGGATAGAGGAGCACGAACAGCCCAAGGCATGCCGGATACACAAGCAGGACGCCGGCCGCAGTTGCAGCAGTCTCGCCGTACTCGGTCGCAATCCGCTGATACAGACCTTGGTAGGCAGTGGGCTCCTGGCGACGATGGACGAAGTACAGAAAGCGCTCGAGTGCGCGTCCCTCATCGAATACCCACGAGATTTCAGCAGGCAGGTGGGGCAGGAACCGCAGTGCGAGGACTGCCCCGATTGCGAACCCGCCGGCAAGAACGAGGAACAGGACGCGCCGCCGCTGCACGGTGTGCGAAGCCATGGCGACGACCGCGAGCCATGCCGGGAACAGCAGAATGAACACGTGCGCGCGAAATAGCACCGTTGCAATCGCGAGCGCAGCGCTGGTCGCGAACGCGCTGCGTGAGCGCGTTTGGACCCATTGATGCAGAAAGACGATTGCGAGCAGGGCCACTCCGAGCGCGTAGCCCGTAGCCGGGATGGCGAGCAGGCTCCAGTGAAAGCTGAAGAACCCGTTGCGTAGGCCGTAGTTGGAGGCATCCGGCATAAGGAATAACGCCGCAAGCGCGACGACGCCTCCCGCAGCGCCTGCTAGCGTCACTCCCAGCGTATAGGTTGCGCCCGCCAGACAGAGAATCCCGACCGGCACCCAGATCGACGTGGCGAGCGGCAAGCCGGGCTGATCGAGTGGCCAGGCGAATACGGCCGGAAGCGTGTACGACGCGTAGTGGTAAAGAAACCAGGGCGTATCGGCAAGCCAGATTGCGCCACGCCCGATCGCGCGCGCGTCGCCGAACTGTGAGATCACTCCGGCATGCAGGAAGTAGTCGGTCCACGCCGGAAATTGGCCGCTGCGGGCGAGTAGTGCGGGGACCGCCGCCAGGTCGTTGCACCAGGCTGCGACGAAAGCGCAGCAGAGCGCCAAGCCAATCAGATCGGCGCGGTCCAGGGCAGGCTCGTCCTTGCGCAGGCTCGCGGTTGCAAGGTCCAGTGCGGTGATCGCCACCGCCCAAAGCGCGAATGCAAGCGCGGCGGTGATCGAAAACACCGTGACGAGCGCGAGCAGCGCGACCCCTGTCGCAGTGACGCCGAGCGGCCAGGCGGCAACCCGCGGAAGGTCCGACGCGCGGGCGGTGCGCAGCACCAGCCGTCCGCTCGCGAGTACTACATAGCTGAACACCGCCACGCTCGCAAATACGAGCGGCAGCGAAGAGGACACGCCCTGCGCAGCCAAGCAGCCGAGAAGAAGCGAGACCAAGCCGATGGAGACGGCCGTTCCAGACATCAGGAGGCGCTTCAGGTTCCGCATTTGCGCTCCTCACCATTCTGCTATGGTGGGAGAAAACATGCTGGATACACCGAAGAAGCTCGCGCTGGCGAAATGCATTTCGGCGGTGCTGCGCCGATCGCGCCGGTGGGCCGGCCTTTCCGACCGGGTCCGGTTGAAAAGGCGCGGGATCCACTGGGACCTGGACCTCGCGGAGGGCATCGATCTCTCGATCTACCTGCTCGGCGCCTTCGAGCCTCGGTTGGTCGGGGCGTATCGCAAGCTGATCCGCCCTGGCGCCTGCATCCTGGATATCGGCGCGAACATCGGTGCGCATACGCTGCAGTTCGCGAAGCTCGTCGGCGATCGCGGCAGGGTCGTTGCGTACGAGCCGACGGCGTACGCATTCGACAAGCTGCAGGCAAACCTGCGCCTCAACCCGATGCTGGCGCAGCGCGTGACGGCGATCCAGGCGATGCTCGTCGCAAGTGCGGATCAAACCCTGGCCGGCGGCGTGGTGTCCAGTTGGCCGCTCGACGCGCGCGCGAGGGACGGGCGGCATTCGCTCGGTGCCGTGCGCGACACCACCGGAGCAGTCGCGCTGACCCTGGACGAATCGCTGCGGCGGATTGGCATCTCGGCTGTCGATTTCATCAAGATCGACGTCGACGGCAACGAGCTCGATGTACTGCGTGGTGGGGACTCGTTGATGCGCGGGCAACGGCCCACGCTGTTTCTAGAGCTGGCGCCGTACGAGTACCGCAATCCCGGGGATTTCGAAGCCTTCCTCGAGATACTGTGGCGGCTGGACTACGGGTTGCGCACGGGACCGGAGTCCGCTGCACTGCCTCGAGACGCCCGCGAGCTGCGCGCGCGAATACCGGCCCTTGGCAGCATCAATGTGATTGCGTCACCGTCACCGGCGAGGCCAGGAAGTAGCGGTGGTACGCAAGCCTCGTAAACCTCCTGTGAGGCGCGCGTGTCAGGTGGGGCAGCAGGCAGAGACGCAGGACATCGCCGTCCCGCACGGTTGAGTCTGCGTTCATCCACAGCATCGAGATTTCCCGCCCGAAATTCGACGGATTGCGATCGATCGCGTGCAGCAGCAGGGCGTCATGCGGCACCTGTGCAAAGTC
>DASYPC010000209.1:0-3534 GCA_036007105.1 Burkholderiales bacterium
GAGCACGTCTTTCCAGGCGGCTGGATTCCGAGCCTCGCCGACGTGATCGTGGCGATGGAGGACAGCGGGCTGGAGGTCGTCGACATCGAGAACCTGCGCCGCCACTACGCGCACACGCTCGACGCGTGGGCCGAGCGCTTCGACCGCAACTGGGAGCGCATCCACGCGATCAATCCCGCCAAGTTCAACGAGCGCTTCCGGCGCATCTGGCGCACGTACCTGATCGCGTGCGCCGAGATGTTCCGCTCGCCGATCGAGCGCACGCACCTTTTCCAGATCGTGTTCAGCAAGGGAAACATCACCGATTCCACGTACCCGATGGGCCGCGGCTTTCTTTATCCGGAGCGCGGCAGCGCTCGATGAGCGGATACGCCGAGCGCCGCGGCCAGCTCCTCGCCGCGTTCGGCGAGCGGCCGCGCGGATCGATCGGCCTCGCGAAGAACACGTCCAACCTGTTTCGCGATCGCGCCCGGGCAGGCAAGCACCTGCTCGACGTGCGCGACTTCGATCACGTGCTCGCCATCGACCCGGCCGGGCACTGGGTGGAGGCCGAAGGGATGACGAGCTACGAGGATCTGGCGGCGCGCACGCTCGCGGCCGGAGTCATGCCGGCCGTCGTTCCCCAGCTGAAGACGATCACCCTCGGCGGCGCGGCGGCGGGCGTGGGTATCGAAGCATCGTCGTTCCGGCACGGGCTGGTGCATGAATCGCTGCTCGAGATGGACGTGCTCACGGGCGACGGCCGGGTGCTCACCTGCACACCCGATAACGAGCATCGCGACCTCTTTTTCGGATTTCCGAATTCGTACGGCACGCTCGGCTACGCGCTCAAGCTTCGGGCGCGCACGGTTCCCGTAAAGGCGTTCGTCGAGCTGCATCACCGCAGGTTCGGCGAGCCGCAGGCATTCTTCGCCGCGCTGGAAGAAGCCTGCTCGCAATCTTTCGACTTCGTCGATGGAGTCGTATTCGATCAGGGCACTCTGGTTCTCAGCACTGCGCGGTTCGTCGAATCCGCCCCGTACTCGAGCGACTATACGTTCGAGAGGATCTTCTACCGCTCGCTGCTCGAGCGCGAGCTCGACTACCTGAGCGCGCACGACTTTCTCTGGCGCTGGGATACCGACTGGTTCTGGTGCTCGAAGAATGTCGGCGCGCAGGTGCCGTGGATCCGGCGCATCTACGGCCGCAAGCGCCTTGGCTCCCGCACCTATCAGGCCGTCATGCGCTGGAACAGCCGCTGGGGCGTCACGCGGGCGCTGGGCCGGCTGCGCGGCCTGCATTCGGAATCGGTCATCCAGGATGTCGACATTCCGGTCGGCCGCGCCGCGGAGTTTCTCGAATTCTTTCAGCGCGACATCGGGATCTTGCCGGTGTGGATTTGCCCGGTGCAGGCCTCTGCCCGCGCGGATCGCTTCTGCCTGTACCCGCTTCGCCCGGACGCGCTGTATGTGAATTTCGGCTTCTGGGATGTCGTCCGCACGTCCGGCGAGCACTCCGCCGGCTTCTTCAACCGGCTGGTGGAGCACGAAGTGGAGGCGCTCGGCGGCATCAAGTCGCTGTACTCGGATTCCTACTATCCGCCCGAGCATTTCTGGCGAATTTATGGCGGAAACGCCTACCGCGCCCTGAAGGCGCGCTACGATCCGGGCGGCAATTTTCCGGATCTCTACTCGAAGTGCGTGCTACGCCACTAGCGCTACGGGTGATCGCCCAGCGCGAGCGCGGCGAACGAAGCCAGCCAATGCTCGCCGACGTAGTAGCCTCCGGTCACCTGCGGCAACGCGGCTTGCAGGTGGCGCTCGGCTAGCTCCGCATAGTTCTCCCCGAGGCGCCTGTAGCACCACGCGCGCGTCAGCGACAGGCCGTCGAGATGGCTTTGCTTCGGGTCGGCTCGGTCGGCTACGACCGGCGGTGCGGCGAGCGGGCCAAGATCCTGCGGCAGGAAACCGTGCAGCCAGGCACCGAATTCGTCCTTGCCGAGCACCTCGCGCATCAGCACCGCTTCGATCAGTGCGGGAGAAAGAAAATCGTCGAGCGAGGGCTCGTAGGCAAGCGGTGCGTTCCGGTCCGCGGCGTACCAGCTGCGGGCGGCGTTCCGAATCGCCTGTGCGAGCGAATCGTCCTGTGCGGAATGCGCGAAGTCCAGCGCGAGGACACAGGCGAATGCGGTATTGCCGTGACTGCCGGCGCGGATCGGGTAGGGCGCGGCGGAAACGAACGTCGCCAAGCGCGCAGCGATCAGCGTTGCGAGCGGGCGAACGGACTCGATCCAGCGCCGTTCGCCGAGTCGATACAGCTCCGCCTGCAATTCCAGCAGCCAGGCCCACCCGTACGGACGCTCGAACGTGCGGCCTGCGGGACTCCCAAAGTAGGCGAGCTCTCTCTGTAATGCCGAGGTCGAGAGGTGTGCATCGAGCGTCCGCGCGATTTTGCTTGCCGAGGCCAGCCCCGGATGCGTGCGCAGGACCCGCACGAGCAGCCAGTGCATGTGCACGGCCGAGTGCCAGTCGTAGCTGCCGTAGAACGCGGGGTGAAGCACGCGCGGCGCAAGATCGGCTGCCGGGGCCGTGAGCAGGTGAACGACGTGGCGCGGATACTCGCGCATTACGTTCTTTAGCGCGACGTCCGCAAACGCGCCCGCAAATTGGCCAGTGAGCGTCATTTCAGAGTCAGAATGCTAAGCTAAAATCAAGGGGATACATGACTGTCGACGTCATCATCCTCGCTGCTGGACAAGGCAAGCGCATGCATTCTGCGCTTCCCAAAGTGCTGCACCGCCTCGCGGGCAGGCCGCTCCTTGCGCATGTGCTCGAAACCGCGCGTGCGCTCGCTCCGCGCAGGATCATCGTCGTGCACGGGCATGGCGGCGCCGAGGTAAGGGCGCAGTTCGAAGGCGCGGACATCGACTGGGTCGAGCAGACGGAGCAGCTCGGCACCGGCCACGCGGTGCTGCAGGCGTTGCCGCGAATCGACGCGCAGTCGGAGGCCGTCGTCCTGTACGGCGATGTACCCCTGGTGCGCGCCGATACGCTGCGCAGGCTTGCCGACGCGGCGCGCGGCGGACTGGCGATCCTCACCGCCGAACCGCCCGAGCCGGGCAACTATGGCCGCATTCTGCGCGGCCCAGGGGGCGCGGTCGAGCGTATCGTGGAGCAGAAGGATGCGAGCGCGAGCGAGCTCGCGGTGCGGGAAGTGAACGCAGGGTTCCTTGCGGCGAAAACGGCGCGGCTCGCGGCGTGGCTGGATCAGGTGAAGAATCACAACTCGCAGGCCGAGTACTATCTCACTGACGTGGTCGGACTCGCCGTGCGCAGCGGGGTCCCGGTGATCGCGGTCAAGGCCGCGGATTGGCGCGAGGTGATGGGTGTCAACTCCAGGCATGAGCTCGCGCAACTCGAGCGTACCTATCAGGCGATTCAGGCCGCGCGCCTGCTCGAAGAGGGCGTGGCGCTCGCCGATCCGGCACGCATTGACGTGCGCGGCGTCCTCGCCTGCGGGCAAGATGTGTCGATCGATGTCAATTGCGTGTTCGAA
>DASYPC010000210.1:0-8393 GCA_036007105.1 Burkholderiales bacterium
AACGCGGCGTCTACCTTGCGCCATCGGCGTATGAGGCCGGGTTTGTCTCGGCGGCGCACGGCGAGGCCGAGATCGAGGAAACCTTGAGGGCCGCGCGCGCGTCTTTTGCTTCCCTATAGAAGAAAGAGCGTGGCAAGGCCGAGGAATATGAAAAAGCCGCCCGAGTCGGTGCACGCGGTGATCAGCACCGACGAGCCGACCGCCGGATCGCGACCGAAGCGGACCCGCAGGTAGGGGATCGTCACACCCATCAGCGCAGCCAGCAGCAGCGTGAGCACCATCGCGAGCGCCATCACGCCGCCCAGCGCGATATTGCCGTAGAGCGTGTACGCGACCGCGCCGAGCAGCGATCCCCACAACACGCCGTTCACGGTGGCGACGCAAAGCTCCTTGACCAGCAGCTTCCTCCAATAGGTCTCCGGAATCTGGCCGAGCGCAAGCGCACGCACGATCATGGTGATGGTCTGGTTGCCGGAGTTGCCGCCGATCCCCGCGACGATCGGCATCAGCGCGGCGAGCGCGACCAGCTTCTCGATCGAGCCTTCGAACGCGCCGATCACGCGCGAGGCGATGAATGCCGTCACCAGGTTGATCGCGAGCCACGCCCAGCGGTTGCGGAAGCTGTTCCACACGGACGCAAAGACATCCTCCTCCCTGCTCAGCCCGGCTTCGGCGAGCTGCGTTTCGGCGCTTTTCTCACGCACGTGATCCATCACCGCGTTGACGGTCAGCCTGCCGATCAGGCGGCCGAAATGGTCTGTCACCGGCGCCGACACCAGGTCATAGCGCTCGAACGCCTGCGCTGCGTCCTCCGCTTTCTGCTCGGGGTGGAACCGGACGCCTTCAGGCACCATCACCTGGCCGACCGCGAGCTCGAGGTCCGAGACGATCAGGCGTCCCAGCGGCAGTGTGCCCTGCAGGCGCTGCTCGAGGTCGACGACAAAGAGTTGATCGGACTGCCCGGGAAGCTCGTCGAGCGCGCGCAGGTACTTGGTTACCGCGGCCAGCGTGACGTCCGCGCGCACCGTGAGCTGGTCGAAGTCCATGAGCGCGCCGACCGACCCCTCCTCGTAGGACATCGCCGCGCGCAGCTGCTCGCGCTCCTCCTGGGGCAGCGCGCGGATGACATCCTGCATGACTTGCGCGGGAAGGTCATCGGCGAGGTCGGCGATTTCATCCGCTTCGAGGGTTTCGGCTGCCGCCACCAGCTCACGCGAGTCCATGCTCGCGATGAGCGACTCGCGTACCGCGTCGGAGACTTCAAGCAGGATCTCGCCATCGCGATCGGCCTTGACCAAATCCCAGGCGATGAGGCGTTCTTCGAGCGGAAGCGCTTCGAGGACCACGGCGATGTCGACCGGGTGAAGGCGATCGAGCCGCGCGCGCAGCTCGGCAAGCGCCTGCGCGGAGGGGGCGGCGGCGTCACCATCGGCCGACCGCAGATGCGCCAGCCTCTGCTGCACCTCGTGTAGGCTGTGCTGCAGATCCTCGACGTCCAGCCGCGTGGGCTGAACGTTCATGGGGCTGCGCGGGCGCGCTCCGCCAGCACGGTCTGGTTGCGGCCCCCGGCCTTGGCGCGGTAGAGCGCCTCATCTGCGCGCTGCACCGCTTCGCCGCCCTCCTCCTTGCCGTCACTTTCCGCGACACCTGCGGAGAAGGTCTGGCCCTCCAGCATCGCGGCGTGCAGCCGCTGGAAGAATTTCAGCGCGTTGGCGCCGTCGCAGCCGTGCAGCAGCACGGCGAACTCCTCGCCGCCGTAGCGCGCGATCAGGTCGCCGGCGCGCAGGCACCCGGCGAGCGCCTGCGCGGTTCCGCGCAGCAAAGCATCGCCGGCCTGATGGCCGTGCGTATCGTTGTAGCGCTTGAAATGATCCAGGTCGAGCAACGCAACCGTGCACGGTTGCGAGGTTCGCCGCGCGCGGTGCAGACCCTTCACCAGTTCTTCGTCCCACGAACGCCGGTTCGGCAGGCCGGTCAGCACATCGATGCGCGCAATCTCGGTGAGCCGTTTCATGAGCTGCGCACTCTCGGCGAGCGCCTGGCCGAGGGAGTTTGCAAGCAGCAACGCGACCAGCAGCGACAGCGCGCTGAACGCGACGAGCGCCCATCGGGCGCGTTCGGCCGCCGCTCCCGAATCCTCGGCCGCGCGCATCGCGCGCTCCGCTACCGTCGCGTCGAGCGACCGAATGCCGTCGGCGATATCGCGCGCGAGCGGCGCCGCGACCTCGAGGACCTTGGTGCTTGCGGCAAGCTCGTCGTCGCGTGTGCCGCGCCGGATCAGCGCCGTGATCTCGCCGTGCACCTGATCGAATTGGTCCACCTGCTGGCGCACGGTCGCGTAGATCGCGCGGTCGGTCTGGTCCATGAAGTAGCGACCAATGTCATCCAGGGCCTGGCGAAGCGCCGCGAGCGTCTTGCGGTACTCGCTGCCCGCACGGATGGCGCCTTCGACTCGCAGCGACTCGAGGGCGAACTCCGCCTGCCGGGCCACCAGGTCGTTGGCGAGCGCGCGTGCATCGAGCATGCGCCGCGCGAGGTGCATCGCGTCGGTGACCCTGAGCCGGCCCTCCTGGCCTGCATCGATGCCGACCCACGACGAGGCGAGGGCTGCCATCACGAGCACGATGACGGCAAATACCCTTGCCACCACGCTTGCGCTCGCCCTCCCCCTTAGATACATCGGGCGAAGTCTATCCGAAGCCGCACGGCGGTCCCTATGGAATGCGCGCCTGCTGCATGCGTCCTTGAATGATGGCAACACGCTCGTTCAAATAGGCGGTGGAGTGTCCGCGCGCGTAGCGCAGCGGGCTTGGCAGGATTGCAGCAAGCCATGCGGCCTGGTGCGCGCTGAGCGCATGGGCCGGGATGCCGAAATGGTGACGGGCCGCAGCCTCCGCGCCAAAGACACCGTCGCCCCATTCCGCGACGTTGAGGTACAGCTCGAGAATTCTGCGCTTGGACATCACCGACTCGAGCATCCAGGTGATCGCCGCCTCCTGAGCCTTGCGTACCCAGGAGCGCTGGCCCGAGAGAAAGAGATTCTTTGCCAGTTGCTGGCTGATCGTGGACGCCCCGGCGACCACCCGTCCCTTGCGCTCGTTCTTCTCCATCGCCTTCTGGATCGCTTCCCAATCGAAGCCTTCGTGGCCGACGAACTTCGCGTCCTCGGCCGCAACCACGGCCCGCTTGAGGTGCGCGGGAATCGTCGGGTACGCCAGCCACTGGTGCTTGAGCTTCGCGTTGCGGTCCTTGTCGCGGAGCTGATCGAGGCGCACCTGCATGAAGGACGTCGAGCTCGGATTGTGCGAGTTCCACCACAACACGTGGGCATAGAACCACGCCTGCACGCCAGCCAGCCCGAGAACGAAAAGGCCGACGCCGTAGCAAAATATCTTCCACCCGATCCGGACGAAACGCGGCACGCCGGTGCCCGGCGGTTCAGGCCGCGCGCAGTGCTGCAATCACCGGCGCGGTCTGCGGGCGTATTCCGCGCCACAGGAAAAACGAATCCGCCGCCTGCTCGACGAGCATTCCCGTGCCGTCGGCGGTCGCTGCGCCACAACTGCGCGCCAGCGCAAGAAACGGCGTGTCGCGCCCATACACGAGCTCGTAAGCGAGCGCTCCCTTTCGGAAAACGCTTATAGGGACAGGCGGTGCGTCGTGATCCATGCCAGCCGATGTGGCGTTGATTACAAGCTCGAAATCGCGGCCTGCGAGCGCATCAAAGCCGCACGCCGCGACCGTTGCAGCCGAGAAGCGCTGCGCGAGCTCCAGCGCTTTGGCGACTGTGCGATTCGCGATGACGATCTGCGCCGCGCCCGCGTCGGCGAGTGGGCCGAGCACCCCGCGGGCGGCACCACCGGCGCCGAGCACCAGAACCACCCGACCCCGAACGGGAAACCCCAGGTTCACCGTCAGGTCGCGCAACAGACCGCTGCCGTCGGTATTGTCGCCCCGAGTGCCCGTCGGCGCGAAGGCAAGCGTGTTTACGGCCCCGGCAACGCGTCCTTCGGGACTCACTTCATCGCAGTAGCGATACGCGGCTTCCTTGAAGGGCAGCGTTACGTTTGCGCCCCGGCCTTTCGCTTTGCGAAATTCCCCGACCGTGCGCACGAACCCGTCTTGCGGAGCTTCGATGCGCAGATACTCGATGTCCTGGCGGGTGGAGCGAGCGAATTCGGCGTGGATCCAGGGCGATTTCGAGTGGGCGACCGGATTGCCGATCACCGCATACCGATCGGTCATCGCCTACTCGGTCCAGATCTTGTCGCCCTGGGCGAAAAACCACGTCCGGGTGATCACCAGAAGATCGGTGTCCTTGATGATTTCCGCCGGGAAAGCGGCAAACGGTGCCGCCATCTGCAGGATCCGGAACGCAGCCTCGTCGAGTATCTTGAGGCCGGAGCTGCGGTCGAGCTCCACATGGTCGATCGTACCGTCCGGTCGCAGGGTCACCGTGAGACGCAGGCTGCCGTAGATCTTGCCGCGCGCTTCCGCCGGATAGTTGAGCGTACCGACGCGCTCGATCTTCGCGCGCCAACCCTCCTCGTACAGCGCGAAGCGGTACTCGGTTGCGCGCGCACCGATGAAACGCTTGCGCGGGCGCTTCTGATACTCCTCCACCCGCCTGTCGATTTGCGCCTGCAGCCGCATCGCGGCGTACGAAAGATCCGCGAGCTCGCGTCCGCTCACCTGCGGGTTGGGATCGCCCGCGGGCAAAGGGGGCGACGCCTGCGGAGGCATGCTCGCGCTGGCGTCCTGCGCCTTTGCGAGCAAGCGGCGCTGCTGCTCCTCGAGCTGCTCGACGCGGCGTCGCGCTTCGACCAGATCGCTCCCGCTGGCGCGCGGCTCGGTCACGGGCAGCGGAGCCTTGGCCCGGCGCCGCTCGTCGACATTGCCGCCACCGTCAAGGTTTGCCTGCGCGAGCGCTTCCGCCCGCACCGGTTTCTCACTGGTCTTGGCGTTGACCAGGATGACTTCGAGCGGATGTTGCGAAGGTTTCCAGCGCAGCGCTTCCGGAAATTTGAAATGAACAGTGAGGATCAGCGCATGCAGGACGAGCGAGGCCCCGATGCAGGAGGCGAGCAGCCGAGACGGCCCATCCAGCGCTTCCCAGTACTGGATCGGGTGGCGGACGTGCAGTGCGAAGCTACCTTGCAAAATCCCCTCAAGCTCTTGTACCGCCGCTATTTTAGGCACTTTACGGGCGGGCTTGTGGCAGTTCCTTGCAGACTGCGGCGTCCGACCGGCTCGGCGTCGAAATCCACCGGCAAAGCAGCTTGCATTCGATCAGGTCAACGTCCTCCACCGCGAGCCGCACGGCGGTGTCGGCTTCCAGCGCAGGCAGCGAGGAGACGCGCGTAACGAGGGGCAAACCCTCCAGGCGCAGCAGGTTTTCCCGCAGTACCGTGGCGCCGATCTCCTTCACATTTTCCTGCAGCAGCCAGCGCAACGCCCAATACGTTTCCAGCGTCCGCTGATGCTCGTCATAGCGGGCATAGACGATCTCGAAAGCCTGCATCGCCGCCTGCAACGCCTCGGA
This sequence comes from Burkholderiales bacterium, assembly GCA_036007105.1. Taxonomy (GTDB): domain Bacteria; phylum Pseudomonadota; class Gammaproteobacteria; order Burkholderiales; family SG8-39; genus 2-02-FULL-66-14. Next base: position 5,543 of record DASYPC010000210.1, read on the forward strand.
AGTGCGCCCGAGCGGCACCCGGCTGCCGGTCAGCGTTGCGGCCAGTTGGCGCTGATTGACCAGATCGACGTAGCGGCGCAACGGCGAGGTCATCCACGCGTAGCACGACAGGCCCAGCGCGTCGTGCGCCTCCGGGTGCACGCTCAATCGGACCTTGCCGGAGGATTGCACGCGGTAAATCGCCGCGACGTCGCGTTCCGCGAGGAATTCGCCCCACGTGCTGTTGGCGAGAATCATCAGCTCGGAGACGAGCTTGTCGAGCGGCACGCCGCGCCGCCGCCGCTCGATTCGAACGCGGCCGTCGACGACTCGAAACACATAATCGAGCGCGCCCTCGTTCGCGCTCGGCTTGCCGCGCTTTCGCTCCTGCACCTCGGCGAACTGCCATAGCAGGCGCAAGTCCTCCTCGAACGGAATCCCCAGGCGGGTGTCGCCGGAAAACGCCGCGTTGAGCGGCTCGAGCTCCGGATGGCGCAGGTTCGCCGCGATTCGAATGCGCTCCAGCCGCGAATGACGCGCCCGGATCGAAAAGTCGCGCGCCGAGACGTCCAGGTAGAGCGAGAGTGTCGGCCGCTCGGTTCCCGCATCGAGCGAGAACGTGCTGATCGCGTCCGGAGGAAGCATCGTGAATTTCTGACCGGGGAAATAGGCGCTGGACAGCCGCGCTCTGGCGATCGCATCGAGCGGCGAGCTCGCCTCGATTCCGAGCACGGGCGCCGCGATGTGAATCCCGATCCGCAACTCGTGCTCCGCAACCCGGGTCACCGAGAACGCATCGTCGATCTCGGTGGTGCCGATGTCATCGACGCTGAACGCGCTCGTTGCGGCGAGCGGCAACTCAGGCGTGGCTGCCGGCGGGGGGTGCGAAGGAAACGCCGCGCCGCGCGGGTGGAACTCGTGGAGAAAGCGGTTCAGGTGGTAGGCATGGGGATCCGGCAACAGGCCGCAACGCTCGAAGAGCTTTGGCGCGCTTAGCCCGCTTTGCGCGCAGGCCTGCTCCAATGCCTTGGTCTCGGGTTTGGAGCGGTCGGGTGCGTACAGGAGCTCGTCTTTGACGGCGGAGATCTCCGCCGGGCAGTCGAACCGGGCGAGCGATTCGCTCCACGCGGCGATGCGCTCGCGCAGGCGTTGCTTCTTTTCCAGCCCGGCAATCGCGAGCTTGAGCGTGTCCTCGGGTGCGGCCTGGTAGCGTCCGCGCCCGCGGCGGTAGAAATACATCGGCGCGGAATGCAGCTTGAACAGTATGCCCGCGGCCTCGGCCGGAGAGGGTTCGCGCCCGACATACTCGCGAGCCAGATCCTGGAACGCGAACTCGGCCTGTGCCGAGCATTGCCACAGAAAGTCCGCATCGAGCTGCGCGGCGAACTCGTGCGCCTGCACGAGCAGTTCAGCGCCGCTGGGCTGTTCAAAGCGCATCAGAACCTGCGCGACCTTCACCTTCGAGCGCCGGCCGTGGGGGCTTTCTACCTGCAGCGACGCAGCGTTCGTTGCGAGCACGGCGCCGACTTTGAATTCGCCGTCCTCCTCGTACAGGACGTTCATGCGCGCGGGACGATTCCGGCAAAGGCGAGAATCCGCGGAATGTGCTCGGGAAAGCTGCGAAGCGAATGGTCGCCCCCGTCGCGAATCACCATCCGCGCACCCGCGTACTTCAGCGCTGCCTCGCGCCAATCGAGCACCTCGTCGCCGGTCTCCAGAAACACGAGGTAGCGCTCCGGATCGACGCGCTCGACGGCGAGCGTACGCCAGGCTTCGAGATGCGCGCGGGTGAGCTCATAGCGCTCTCCGGTGTGCAGATTTTGCTGCGTGCCGAGGAGCGCTTCGAGGCCGATATGGGGCGATACCGCCGGCTGAAGGAGAACCGCCCGACAGCCGTACTTCTCCGCGACGTACGTAGCGTAGAAGCCGCCGAGCGAGCTTCCGACAACGGTCGTTGCCTGCGCAGAAACTGTCGCCAAGGTTGTGTCGATCGCGCGCAGCGCTTCCTCGGGACGGTGCGGCAATTCCGGGCACACGAACAGCGTATCGAGGCCGCGCGCTTTCATGTAGCTGTAGAGGGTGCGCGCCTTGTGCGACCGAGGGGTGCTGTTGAACCCGTGGAGGTAGAGGATCACCGCCCTCCTTCGAGTCGCAGCGCGGACAGCAGCTTAGCGTGGATCCCGCCGAACCCGCCGTTCGACATTACGACGATATGATCTCCCGCGCGCGCCTCCTGCGCGATTGCTTGGACCAAGGTGTCGATGCTTGCCGACCACTCCACTTGCCGCCCGGTGGCGTGGAAAAGCTGCGCCGGGTCCCAATCCAGCTGGACCGCATAGAGATACGCCCGATCGGCCTGCGCGAGGCTTGCCGGCAGCGCCTCCTTCATCCGCCCGGTTCTCATCGTGTTCGAGCGCGGCTCGAGTACGGCAAGAATGCGGGCGCTGCCTACCTTCGCTCGCAGCCCTTCGAGCGTGACGCGGATCGCCGTCGGGTGATGCGCAAAGTCGTCATAGACCGTGACGCCGCGCTCCGTGCCGCGAACCTCCATCCGACGCCGCACCCCCGTGAAGGACGAGAGCGCGTCGAGCGCTGCGCGAGGCTCGACTCCGGCGTGCCGCGCCGCGGCGATGGCGGCAAGGCCGTTCATCCGGTTGTGCTCGCCCGTCAACGCCCAACGCACGCGGCCAACGGGCTCGCCGCGCCAAAGCACGTCGAAATGGCCGTCGTCATCCGGCGCGTCCGCCACCCAATCGGTAGGACCGCCGAACTCCTCGACCGGGGTCCAGCAGTCGTGAGTCAGCACTCGCTTCACAACGGGATCCAAAGCGTTGCTGACGATCAGTCCAGATCTAGGAACGATCCTTACAAA
>DASYPC010000211.1:0-5938 GCA_036007105.1 Burkholderiales bacterium
AGAGGAAGCCTGGCCGGATGCCGAGAGCGCAGACGAGTTGCACGATGCGCTGCTCTGGCTGATGTGCATGACCGACGAGGAAGTGCACGCGAAGCCGAAGTGGAGCGAGTTTCTCGATGACCTGGTGAGCGAGCGCCGGGTCGCGCGGCTCGTCGAGCCGGGAATCTGGGTTGCGGTAGAGAAGCTGCCCGAGTGGCGCGCCGCGCATCCGGGCTCGCGCGCAGAGCCGCCGCTCGAGCCGCCGGCCGAGTTCGCGCGAACCTGGGAGCGCGACGCCGCGCTCACCGAGATCGTGCGCGGCCGCCTTGAGGGACTCGGACCGGTCGCTACCGGCGCGCTCGCGGCGCCACTCGCGCTGTCGCCTGGCGACGTGTCGATCGCGCTCGCCAGACTGGAGAGCGAGGGGTTCGCGCTGCGCGGGCGCTTTACGGCGGATGCTCGCGAGGAGGAGTGGTGCGAGCGGCGACTGCTCGCGCGGATCAATCGCTATACGTTGAAGCGCCTGCGCGCCGAGATCGAGCCGGTCTCAGCGGCCGACTACATGCGCTTTCTCGCGCGCTGGCAGCGCCTTGCGCCCGGCGAGCAGATGGAGGGTCCCGATGCCGTCGCCGCGGTGATCGCACAGCTCGAAGGATTCCAAGCGGCCGCGGTGGCCTGGGAAACGGAAATCCTGCCCGCTCGCGTCGCCGGTTACGACCCGCAGTGGCTCGACGACCTGTGCCGGGCGGGCCGCGTGGTGTGGACGCGGCTCGATGCGCCGCGCGCGGAGCGCGAGCGCGTTGCCGGACCCGTGCGAGCGACGCCGGTGACGCTCGTGATGCGCCGCAATCTCGGCGAGTGGGCGAGCCTCGCACCGCGCATCGACCCTGCGCAGCTGCGGATGAGCTCGCGCGCCCGCGCGGTGTTCGATTGGCTGCAGGCGCACGGCGCTTCCTTCTTCGACGAGCTTGCAGAGGGCACGCGACTGCCGAAGAGTTTCGTCGAAGACGCACTCGGCGAGCTGACTGCGTGGGGACTGGTGAACTGCGACAGCTTCGCCGGCCTGCGCGTGCTGATCCTGCCCTCGGACCGCAGGAAGCCGGTCAGCGGCGCGTCGCGGCGCCGAAGCAGCGCGCTGTACGGCATCGAGGATGCGGGCCGCTGGGCGCTCGTGCGTCGCGAGCGCGTTGCGACGCCGGAATTGGAGCCGGCCGCGCTGGAGCATGTGGCGCGCTCGCTGCTCAAGCGCTACGGGGTCGTGTTCTGGAAGATGCTCGCGCGCGAAGCCGACCACCTGCCGCCGTGGCGCGATCTCCTTCACTGCTACCGCAAACTCGAAGCGCGCGGTGAAGTGCGCGGCGGGCGCTTCGTTGCGGGATTCTCGGGCGAGCAGTTCGCGCTCCCCGATGCGGTCGGAACGCTGCGCGATGCGCGACGCGCGGATAGGACCGGCGCGCTCGTCAATGTGAGCGGCGCCGACCCGTTGAATCTCGTCGGCATCGTGGTTCCGGGGCCGCGCGTGCCTGCGCTCGCGTCGAACCGTGTGCTCTATCGCGATGGCGCCGCGCTCGGAGTGCTCGTCAGCGCCGAGCCGCGGCTGCTCGAGACAGTGCCGTCTCCGCAGCAATGGGAGCTCACGAATTTATTGATGCGCAGCCACGCGCCTGCGTCGCTGGCGAGACTGCTGCACTGAGCCTCCGAAAACGGCTGACTAGCGCTTCGACGCGCCTTTGGCGGACCGGCCGCTCGCTGAGCCTCCGCTCTGGTTCTTGACCACCGGATCTTCGCCCTTTGAGCGAGCCTTTCCCTTCTCCTCGGCTTCGCGGAGTTTGCGCGCTTCCTCGTCGCTCACGTTGCCGGCCTGCGCGATCTTGCGCTTCCCCTCCGCGGAGTTTACGAATTTGGTTTCGGCCTCGCGGAACTTGCGGTCGGCCTCCTTGTTGCCTTCGCCCTGGTTCTTGCCTTCACCTTTACCCATGAGATCCTCCGTTCGATATAGGGTTTGACCGCGCACAGGCCACGTGTTCCCGGGTAGATTCGGGTGATGCCGCAGCCCGACATTCGTCCCGCACGCCCCGAAGACTGCGAGACGTTGCACGCCCTGGTCGTCGGGCTCGCCGAGTACGAGCGGCTTGCGCACGCGGTCGTGGGATCGGTCGACGACTTGCGCGCAGAGCTCTTTGCTGCACGCCCGGTGATCGAGGCGGCGCTTGCGTGGGAAGGCGGTCGCGCGGTCGGATTCGCGCTCTGGTTCCATACGTACTCGACGTTCCTCGCGCGCCGCGGCCTGTGGCTCGAGGATCTTTTCGTCATTCCCGAGGCGCGCGGCAAAGGCTACGGCAAGGCGTTGCTGAAGCACTGCGCCAAGGTCGCAGTCGAGCGCGGCTGCGGCCGTTTCGAGTGGAGCGTTCTCAACTGGAATGAACCGTCCATCGAGTTCTACAAGGCTGCCGGCGCGGTCCTGATGTCCGACTGGACGATCTGCCGCATGACCGGCGAAGCGCTCGAGCGCTTCGCACGCGAAGAGTAAGATCAAAAAAAGGGGGTACGTCCCCATTTTCTAAGCAAGGAGGAATGATGGGCCAGATGATCAGTTTCAATCGACCGGACGGCGGGTCTGTGCAGGGCTATCTCGCCGAGGCGAAGAGCGGCGCTGCAGCGCCGGCGATGGTCGTGATCCAGGAGTGGTGGGGCCTGAACGCGCAGATCAAGGGCGTCGCCGACAAGCTGGCCGGCGCAGGCTACCGCGCGCTGGTGCCGGACCTCTATCGCGGCAAGCTCGCGCTGGCGGTGAACGAGGCCGAGCACCTGATGACGAACCTCAATTTCGGCGACGCCGCGGGGCAGGACGTGCGCGGCGCGGTGCAGCACCTGAAGGCGAGCGGCAGCAAGAAGGCCGGCGTCACCGGATTCTGCATGGGCGGGGCGCTGACGCTCCTCGCCCTGGTCAACGTTCCGGAAGCCGACGCAGGCGTTTGCTGGTACGGCTATCCGCCGCTCGAATACATCGACGCTTCGAAAATCAAGGCGCCGCTGCTCGCGCACTGGGCGACAGAGGACGCGGCGTTCCCGATCGCCAGAGTCGACGAGCTGGAAAAGAAGCTGCGCGAGGCCAACGTCAAGTTCGAATTCCACCGCTACAAGGCCAAGCATGCCTTCGCGAACGAGACGGCGGATTCGAAGAAGCTGCCGATCGTGCAATACGCCCCGGAAGCCGCGGCGCTCGCATGGCGCCGGACGATGGAGTTCCTCGGCAAGAACTTGAAGTGAGAGTCAGTTCACCGTAGCGCCGGTGTCGCGGACGACTTTCCCCCACTTCGCGTATTCGGCGCGCACGAACGAGGCGAACTCTTCCGCGCCGGCAAGATTGACCTCCACGCCGGTGGCAGCGATCTGCGCGCGCGCTTCGGGCGCCGCGAGCACGCGCGAGATTTCCGCGTGCAGGCGGGCGAGGATTTCGGGCGGCGTGCCCGCGGGCGCGAAAAGCCCGATCCAGATCGTCGCCTCGTAGCCGGGGACGCCCGCCTCCGCGAGCGTGGGAACCCCGGGCATCTGCGCTGAGCGCGTCGCGGTGCTCACGCCAAGCGCACGCAAGCGCCCCGATTTCACGTGTGGCAGCGCGATCGGCGTGCCGACGAAGCCGACCATGACCTGTCCGCCGATCAGGTCCTGCGTCGCCCGGTCGCTGCCCTTGTACGGGACGTGATTGAGCGGCGCTCCCGCCAGCGCGCAGAAGAGCGCCGCGACCAGATGCTGCGAGCTGCCATTGCCCGAGGAGGCGTAGTCGATGCGCCCGGGACGCTCGCGCGCGAGCGCAACCAGCTCGGCGACGCTTGCCGCCTTCAACGCAGGATTGACCACGAGGACATAGGGACCCTCGGTGAGCTTCATCACCGCCGCGAAGTCGCGCAGCGCATCGTAGGGAAGCGCCCGATACAGGTTCGCGCTGATCACGTGCGTCGTCGACGTGATCATCAGCGTGTAGCCGTCGGGCTTCGATTTCGCGACGTGATCCGCGCCGATCGTCGATCCCGCGCCGGCGCGGTTTTCCACGACTACCGCCTGGCCGAGCGCCTCGGTGAGTTTTTGCGCGAGGACCCGGCCGGGCACGTCGACCAGGCCGCCCGGCGCGAACGGGATCACGAGGCGGATCGGGCGCGACGGATACGGCTGGGCGATCGCGTGCGTCGCCGTGAGCACGAGCGCGAAGGCGGCGAGGACGGCAGGTTTCATCGGGGTGAACGTCGGGCCGGTGCGAGTGAACGCGGCAGAATCAGCTACAGTTCCGCCCTCGTCAAGCGTATGCAAGAATAGGTCGCTCGATAAGTCCTTGATAGGGGGAAGCAAAATGTCGGAAAACTCTTCCGGCCTGGATACGTTCCCGAAGCTGCTCGAGCACCATGCGCAGGTGCGCGGCGAGCGGCCGGCGATGCGCGAGAAGAACCTCGGCATCTGGCAGACATGGAGCTGGCGATACCTCGCCGAAGAGGTAAGGGCGCTGGCGAGCGGTCTCGCGGCGCAAGGCTTCAAGCGCGGCGATCATCTCGCGCTCGCAGGCGATAACCGGCCGCGAATCTACGCAGCGATGTGCGCAGCGCAGTGTCTCGGCGGAATTCCGGTCCCGCTGTACCAGGACGCCGTGGCTGCCGAGATGGCGTTCCCGATCCAGAACGCCGAGATCGCCTTTGCGGTCGCCGAGGACCAGGAGCAGGTCGACAAGCTGCTCGAGATCCTGCCGAAGTGCCCGACGCTGAAGCGCATCTATTACGACGAGCCCCGGGGGATGCGCCACTACTCGCAGGGCGAGCTGCTGAGCTATGACAAGCTGCTCGAGCTCGGCCGCGAGTCCCTGAGCCGCGACCCCGCATTCCTCGCCGCCGAGATTGCCAAGGGGTCGGGCAGCGATACGGCCGCGATGTTCTTTACTTCGGGTACCACGGGCAATCCGAAGGGCGTGGTGCTGACCCACCATTCGCTGCTCGATCGGGCGAAGGCTGCGGCCGAGATGGAAGGATTGGACGACGCCGATGTCGTGCTCGCGTATCTGCCCCCGGCGTGGATCGGGCAGAACATCTTCTCCTATGCGCAGCCGTTCGTGACCGGCTACTGCATCTGCTGCCCCGAATCGGCCGAGACCGTGATGAGCGACATGCGCGAGATCGGACCGACCTATTACTTTGCTCCGCCGCGAGTGCTGGAAGCGCTCCTGACGCAGGTGTCGATCCGGATGGAGGACGCGGACCCGATGAGCCGCTTCTTTTACGGCTACTTCATGGGCGTCGCGACTCGCGTCGGCGGCGCGATCCTCGACGGCAAGCCGGTGAGCGTGCTCGACCGGCTGCTCTACGCGCTGGGCGACCTCTGCACGTACGGGCCGCTGCGCAACGTGCTCGGCATGAGCCGGGTGCGCGTCGCCTACACGGCGGGCGAGGCGATCGGACCGGACCTGTTCAAGTTCTACCGCTCGATCGGGATCAATCTGAAGCAGCTGTACGGCTCGACCGAGACCTCGGTGTTCGTCTGCATCCAGCCGAACGGGCAGGTGAAGCCCGACACCGTCGGGCCTGCGGTAAAGGGGGTGGAGCTGAGGTTCACGCCCGAGCGCGAGCTCGTGATCCGCTCGCCGGGCCTGTTCAAGGGGTACTACAAGAACCCGCAGGCCACTGCGCAGGCGAAGGATGCCGAGGGTTGGTTCCATACCGGCGACGCCGGCTACTTCGACCCCGACGGGCACGTCAAGATCATCGATCGCGTAAAGGACGTCGGCACGCTCGCCGACGGGACGCTGTTCGCGCCGAAGTACCTGGAGAACAAGCTCAAGTTCTTCCCCTACATCAAGGAGGCGGTTTGCTTCGGCGACGGCCGCGACAAGGTCTGCGCCTTCATCAATATCGACATGGAAGCGGTGGGCAACTGGGCCGAGAAGCATAACCTGCCTTATTCGGGCTACGTCGACCTC
>DASYPC010000212.1:0-9487 GCA_036007105.1 Burkholderiales bacterium
TTCCGATCAGCGCGCCCATCGAGGTCCCCAACCAGTGCACGCTCTCCACGTCGAGGCGTGCGACGAGCGTGACCATGTCGGCCACGTACTGGGGGATCGTGTACAGCGCGGGATCTGCGAGCCACTCCGAGTCGCCGCGGCCGGCGACATCCGGGCAGACGACGCGGTAGCGGTCGCTCATCGCCTGCGCCAGCCGCTCGAAATCGCGCGCGCAGCGCGTCAGCCCGTGAACGCAAACGAGGACGCGCTCGTTCTGCGGGTCACCCCATTCGAGGTAGGCCATGCGATGCAGCCCCGCGGGCGAGGCGCACCGCACGGTCCTCCCGCGAACGCTCACCTCCTCAGGCTTCGTACTTGAACGACAGTGCCAGCCGCGCGCGGAACGCCGTCACCTTGCCGGCGTCGACCTTGACGTCGAGCTTGATGACTTCCGCAATGCGCAGATCGCGCAGCGAAGATGAGGCGGTCTTCACCGCGTTGCGCGCGGCGTCTTCCCAAGAATTCGGGCTGGTGCCGATCACGTCAACGACCCGATAGACCGCACCGCCGCCTTTGCTCGCCATGATCATCTCCTGGAAGTACTCGCGGGGAATTCCGCGCCCCTATTATGTTCCTGATCCACGCGCGGATGCCAGTAGCGGCGCCTGCGTTCCCGCTCGGTATCGGCGCTCACCCCCGCCTCGCCGAGCGTCACGGTGATGGCGCCGTCGCGGTCGGTGCGAAGCACGCGCGCGGGCAGTGCAGCATAGCGGGCGAGCACGTCGGCGTTTGGATGGCCGAAACGATTGCGATACCCGGCCGGGATGACCGCCAGGGACGGCCCGACCGCGGCGAGGAATTCGTCGCTGGACGAGGTCTTGCTGCCGTGATGCGGCACGAGCAGGACGTCGGCGCGCAGGCCCTGCGCGGACCGCGCGATGAGCAGCGCTTCGGATGCCCGCTCGATGTCTCCGGTGAGCAGCATCGAGCGCGTTCCTGCGCTCACGCGCAACACGCACGACAGGTCGTTCGTCTTGCGCGGCGCGGGATCGTCCATCGCCGGATGCAGCAGCGCGAAATGCACGTCGTCCCACTCCCATTCCGTGCCGCGGCGGCAAGGCCGCGAATTCGGCACCGCCGAGTGGAGCGGGTGCGAGGCCGAAAGCGAAGAAAGGAGCTCGTCGACCTCGAAATTCTCGACGACCGAAGAGGCGCCTCCCGAGTGGTCCGCGTCGTTGTGCGTCACGATCAGCGTGTCGAGGCGCCCGATGCCGATCGCGCGCAGGTACGGCGCGATCAGGCGCTCGCCACTGTCGCTGCCGGATGAAAACTGCGGCCCTGCGTCGTAGAGCAGCGTGCGGCTCGCGGTTTGCACGACGACCGCGAGGCCCTGCCCGACATCGAGCGTCGTGATCCACGCTTCGCCGGGCGCAGGCAGCGCCGGCCGCATCGCGAGCGCGGGAGCGAGCAGCGCAAGCCCGCTCATTCGCCACGGAACGCCGCGCGGCGCGAGCATCCACGCGACGCCGGCGAGCGCGAGCGCGATGCTCCACGCGGACGGCACGTGCTGCTGCCAGACGGCGGCAGGCAACGCGGCGCACCATTCGAGAAACTGCATCAGCCACTCGAGCAGCCAGGCCGCGATCTGCGCGATGAAGTCGAACGGCAGCACTGCGGCGACGAGCGCAAGCGGCGTTACGGCCATCGAAACCAGTGGAATCGCGACCGCGTTGGCCAGCGGCCCGACGATGGAGACTTGCGAAAAGAGGAGCAGCGTTGCCGGCGCGAGCCCGAGCGTAACCGCCCACTGGGTGCCCACCGCCTGTTTCAGCCAGCGCAACTTCTCGCGCCCGGTTCCGTGCGCAGTCGCGACATAGAAGATCAGCGCCACGGCGCCGAACGAGAGCCACGTCCCGGCGGCGAGGACCGCCCATGGATCGAGCGCGACGATCACGCCGAGCGCGAGCGCCAGCGTGCGCAAAGGCGTCGAGATCCGCCCGGACCAGAGCGCCAGCGCGACCACCGTCACCATCCAGAACGTGCGCTGCGCCGGCACGGCGAAGCCGGCGATCAGCGTGTAGCCGAGCGCCGCAAAGATCGCTGCAACCGCCGCCGCCTTGCGCGCCGGGAGCGCCAGAGCGAGCGGCGGCGCGCGGCGCCAGAGCGTCGCCACCAGCCATGCGAACAAGCCCGACACGAACGTCACATGCAATCCCGAGATGCTCATCAGGTGCGTGACGCCGGTGCGGTTGAAGAGCCGCCATTCTTCGTTCGAGATCGAGCGCTGGTCGCCGACCGCGAGCGCGGCGAGGATTCCCGCCGCCGGCGTCTCCCCCAGCAGGCGCTTGAACCGGTCGCGCACGTGCTCGCGCGCCTGCTCGATGCGATCGGCGGGCGTGCCGCGCACACCGAGGCGAATCGGGCTGGTCTTAGGCCGGACGTAGCCGGTCGCGCCGATGCCGCGCTCGATCAGCCATGCCTCGTAGTCGAACCCGTGCGGATTGAGATTGCCGTGCGGCCCGCGCAGCCGGACCGTGAAGCGCCAGCGCTCGCCGGCGTGAACGCCGCCGTCGAGCAGCGCGGGCAGCGAGTCGGCCGCGGGAGCGAGCGCGCTGCGATACCAGGAGAGCAGGATTTTCTGCGGGAGCTTTGCGTCCGCGCTTTCCACCTCGAACTCGAAGCGCACGCCACGCTCGCCGAGCGCCGGCAGCCCGGCGACGACGCCGACGATCTCGAGGTCGCGCCCTTCGAACTCAGGCCCGATCCGGTCGGTCAAACGCAAGTGGGCGAACGCTGCGGCCCAGAGGAGTCCCGCCGCAAGCGCAAGCGGTATCGCAAGCGCCCGCCGCCACGCAGCGAGCGCGACGCAGCAGGGAAGCAACCACAGCCACGCCGGATCCGGCAATTCCGGCTGGAGCTGCAACAGCACAACGCCCGACACGAACGCGAGGATGACAAGCGTCATCTAGAATGGAACGCGAGGAGCGTCGCCGGCGCCGACCCTAGTGAGAAAATTCCTTCGCAAGTACCTCCCGGACGCGGACGAGATCCGCTCCAAGCGCTACATCTCGTGGTTCGGCGGCCTGCTGCATCACCCCAACCTGTGGCACCTGAATCGGCGCTCGGTCGCGGGTGCGGTGGCGATCGGCATGTTCGCGGGACTGATCCCGGGACCCTTGCAGATGATCGGTGCGGCGCTGATCGCGGTGCCGCTGAAGAAAAATCTTCCGGTGGCGCTGGTCACCACGTTCTACACCAACCCCGTGACGATCGTGCCGCTCTACGTGCTCGCGTACGGCTACGGAAGGCTGCTGCTGCTGTGGGAAAACCACGGCGAGGCGAGCATCCAGCCGTTCGAATGGGACTGGGCCAACTGGCTGGAGTCGACGCGCGCGATGTTCGAGTGGGCGGTTGCGCTCGGCAAGCCGCTCGCGGTCGGCCTCGTCGCGCTCGCGCTCACGCTCGCCGCTCTGGGCTACGTCGCCGTGCAGGTCGGCTGGCGCGTGTACGTGATGCTCGCGTGGCGCGCGCGCTGCCAGCGGCGCGCGGCCCGCAGCTAGGCTTTCCGATCGATCAGCTGCTGGATCCGCTTCGCGAGCTCTTCGAGCGGCGCCTGCTTGGAGATCGCGGGCCGGCCGCCGATCTGCTGCCCGGTTTGCTTCAGCTCCGACGGCGAGATCAGTGCGGTAAGAAAGAGAACCGGAATCGTGCGCACTTCGGGATGCGCGTGCAGCGCCTTCGACACGTCGCCGCCGTCCATTCCCGGCATGTTGATGTCGCAGAGGATCAGGCCGGGACGTTCGCTCCGCGCGAGGCCCAGCACGTTTTCCGGCGCATTGGTCGAAACGATGTCATAGCGATCGGCGAGCTTGGCGTGCAGGTAGTCGATCATCGCTTCGTCGTCGTCCACGACCAGCAATTTGTGCCGTTCGGTCATCGCTTTTCCTCCGCCATCGCGTCACTCACGCGCACTTCGACCGTGTCCAGATGCTCGCGCAGCGCCCGCACTTCCGCCGCCAAACCATCCAACGCCTGGTCGCGCGCTCGGAGCTCGATCATCTTGCCCTGCCGCGCCGCCCAATGGAAGCCGTAGGGCAACAGGCTCCCCGCGAGCTTGTGGGCGAGCGCGCGCGCCTGCTCCGCAGCGCCTGCTTCGACCGCTGCGGCGAGCTCGGCGGCGAGCTCGCGGCGCGAGCGCAGGAACCCTGGCAGAAGGTCCCGGAGGTCCGGATCGACGTGGACCGGCTCGCCGGCGAGGAAGAAGTCCGCGAGCAGGCGGCGCAGGGCGTCCGCGGAGACCGGCTTCTCGAGATAGGCGTCGAACCCGGCCTCCAGCGCGCGCAGGCGAGTCGCCTCGTCGTCGTGCGAGGACGCCGCAATCATCGTGCAGCGCTTGCGGCCCGATTCCTTCTCCGCGGCGCGGATGCGCGCAGCGGCCTCGAGACCGCCCATGACCGGCATGTCGAGATCCATGACGATCGCATCCGGCGGATCGAGGAGCACCGCGTCGAGCGCTTCGCTGCCGTTCGATGCAAGCGAGACGCGCGAGGATGCAGGCAGCAGCCGCTGCACCACGAGGCGACTGAATTCGTCGTCGTCGACCACGAGGATCGAATGTCCATCCGCGAGGGACGATCGCTGCGGCGCAGGCGGGGCGCGACGCTCGCCTGAATCGCGCTGCCCTTGCGGCGCCGCCGAGGCCGAAAGACGCACGGCCAGCGTGGTACCTGCCGTTTCGGACGTCTGCATCTCGATATCGCCCATCTGCGTGCGCGCCATCAGGCGTGCCGAGTACGTGCCCAACCCCAGCCCGCCCTGCTTGCCGGCGGTCGAGTATTTTTCGAAGAAACGACCGCGCACCGCTTCCGGCACTGCGCCGGCGTTGTGGATGCGGATCGAGACGCCTTCCTCCGCGGGCTCGATCGAGAGCGTCACCGTGCCGCCCGCGGGCGAAGCCTCGATCGCGTTTTTCGTCACGTTGGCCAGCATCGAGTAGCACAGCAGCTCCTCGCCCCAGGCATGCGCGGCGTCGCCCTCGATGCGTACGCTCGCGCGTTTCGCCTTGGCATGGCTGCGCAGATCGCGCACCACCTTGTCGAGCACGTCGCGCAGGTCGACCGCCTTGGGCGAGAAAGGGTACGTGCCCTGCTCCATGCGGAACATGTCGAGCGACAGATTGATCATGCTCAGCAGCCGGAACCCCGCTTCCTCGATGCGCGTGGCGAGCTGGGCATCCTCGGCGCTCAACCGGCCTTCCTCGTGCATGAGGCGCGAGATCCCGATGATCGCGTTGAGGGGCGTCTTCAGGTCGTGGCGGCTCATGCGGTCGACTTCTTCGCGCAGCCGCACGCTTTCCTCGAGCGCGCGGTTGAGCTCGCGCAGATGCGTGATGTCGACGTACGACGTGAGGAACCGCTCGGTGCGGCCGTCGGCGCCGATCTTGGCGATGCCTTCGCCGCGCACCCACAGGTAGCTGCCGTCGGCTTTGCGCAGCCGGTATTCGAGCGGGCCGTGCAGGCGCTCGCCGGTGCTCGATACGCGGTGCAGCATGTCGCGAAACGCCTCGCGCATCGACTCGCGGTCGTCGGCGTGCATCATGTCGAACAGCGACGGCCAGCCCGAGGTGTCGGCGTCGCGCGCGTAGCCGAGCATCTCCTTGAAGCGCTCGGAGAAGACCTGCCTGTCGGCACGCGCGTCCCAGTCCATGAATCCCGCCTTGGTCGCGCGCACCAGCAGCTGCAGGCGCTCGCGCTCGTGCTCGAGCGCGATCTCCATCTCGTAGCGCGCAGTCGTATCCAGGCTCGCGATCAGTACGCCGAGCACCTTGTCCTGTGCGTCCGCCATTACGCTGCGGGTCTGTGTATAGCGCCGGCCGCGGTACTCGTAGTCGTCTTCGCGCAGCATCGCCCCGGCGCCGCGCGCGAGGACCTTCTGATCGAGCGCGAGCAGCGAGCTCGCCCTAGGCTCTGCGACGCGCTCGCGCACGGTACGCCCGACCATGTCTTCGCGTCGAGCGCCGAAATACTGCTCCCAGGTGCGGTTCACGAGCAGGTATTTGCCGGCGATATCGCGCATCGCGACCGCCACGGGCACCGACTCGACCAGGTCGTTGATGAACTTGAGCTGGTTGCGCAGTTGCTCGTCCTGCTCGCGGCGCTCGGTCATGTCGATGCCGGCCGAGAGCACGCCGATCGGCTTGCCGCCGGAATCGAAGAGCGCCCGGCGCGTGATCAGGTAGTGACGCCCGAGCCGCAGCGTCTCCTGCGGCTCGGCGACATAGCCCGGCCCGCGCGCCAGCGTCTCCTGGTCGATGCGCTCGATTTCGTCCGCGTCGGCAACGCGCTTCGGATCGCCCTGCCACCCGGGAAGCTCGCGCCGGCGCTTGCCGAGTGCGTCTTCGCGCCTGACCCCGAAATACTGCTCCCAGGTGCGGTTGACGAGCACGTAACGCCCGTCTGGGTCGCGCAGCGCGACCGAGATCGGCAGCGCGTCCACGAGGCCGGCGACGAACGTGGCGCGCTCGGCGAGCTCCAGCTCGATCTGCTTGAGCGCGGTGATGTCGGTATTGGTGCCGATCAGGCCGGCCACGCTCCCGTCGGCGCGGTGCAGCACCGCTTTGCGGATGATCGCCCACTGCGGCTTCCCGCCGGGACCGGTGCGCAGCGATTCCATCTGGCTCCAGCCGCCTTCTGCGAGGAGCCGCATGTCCTCCGCGTGGTAGCGCTCGGACTCCTTTTCCGGAAACAGCTCGAGCACGTTGCGGCCGATCGCCTGCTCGCGCGTGAGGCCGACCATCTTGAGCCAGGCATCGTTGACCGTGACGTAGCGCCCCTGCGTGTCCTTGAGATACATCGCGTTCGGGTTTTCGTCGATCACCGCGCGCGTCAGCAGCATCTGGTCGCGCAGGCGCTCTTCCTGCGCGCGCTGCTCGGTCATGTCGAGGCTCGCGACCAGCACGCCGATCGGACGCCCCTGCGCATCGCTCATGGCGCTGCGCGTCTGCAGGTAGCGCCGCCCGCGAAGGGTGAAATCCTCAGATTCGACCGGGGCGCCGGGGCCGCGTTCGAGGGCGGCGCGGTCCCGCGCGAGCATGGCGTCGGCTTCGCCCGCCGTGAACTGGTCGTGCAGGTGCGCGCCGACCACTTCGTCGCGGGCCGTTCCGACGTAGCGCTCCCAGGCGCGGTTCACGAACAGGTACCGGCCGGCCGGGTCGCGCAGCGCGAGCGCGATCGGAACCGAATCGAACAGGTCGCGGATGAACTTGACACGGTCCGAGAGCTCGATCTCCTGCTGCTTGCGCTCCGAGATATCGATGAACGAGCAGATGTAGCGCACCGTGCGGCCGTCGGCGCCGGTGAGCGAGACCGCCTCGGCATGCGCCCACAGGTAGCTGCCGTCGGCCTTGCGCAGGCGGTAGTCGGCGGGATCGTGCGAAGTGCGCGTGCTGTTCGGTGTGCTGCGATCGCGCAGCTGCGAGAGAAGCGACGCTCGCGCGCGCGCGCGATCGTCGGGATGCATGAGCTCGAAGATCTCCGGCCATCCCTCGGTATCGGTATCGGGCGCGTAGCCGAGCATCTCCTTGAAGCGCTCGGAATAGCTGACGCGGTTGGTGTTCGAATCCCAGTCCGCCAGCCCGGCCTGCGTCGCGCGCACCAGCAGGTCGGCGCGCTGCTGCTGCTCGAGCGAGCGCTGCTCGGCGGCGCGAAGCGCACGCTCAAGGCGCTGCAACTGGCCGCGCTGCTTCGATTCGCCCTTCAAACCCGCTCCCAGTTGAATTTCGCCTTGCTGCCCGAGCCGTACACCTTGAGCGCGCCGGTCTCGCCCACCGCGTTCGGGCGATTGAAGATCCAGTTCTGCCACGCCGACAGGCGCCCGAACACCCGCGTCTCCATCGTTTCGGTGACTCCGAACCGCAAGTTCGCCTCCATGCCGGTGAGCGCGTCCGGCGACATGCTGGCGCGCTCTTCCACGGCAATCCGGATTTCGTCCTCCCAGTCGATCTCGTCCGGCGCAGCGGTGACGAGCCCCAGATCGAGCGCATCCTGCGCTGCGAGCCTGCGGCCGAGGGCCGCCCGTACCTTGTCGATCGCGGCCGCCTCCCGGTAGAAGCGCGCTGCGAGGCGCCCGAGGCCGTCTACACGCGGATAGGCATCGAAGTTGAGGGCGGACAGCGCGATCGCTGGGACCTGGGGCGCTCCTTCCTCGAGATTGAGCATGTAAGTGCGGTCGGCGGCCAGCGCCAGCTCGAGCAGCGTGCCGGCGAAGCACGAGCCCGGCTCGATCAGCGCAAACAGCGTGCGCGACGAAACATCGAGGCGGGCGAGCGTCCGCCGGATCATGCCGCGCACCTCGCGCACGAACCAGTGCGACTTGTGCTTCTCGAGCGCCGCGTCGGCGGCGAGCACGGGATCGATGCTGCCGCGCGTCTTGAGGAGCCACGTGCCGAGCTCGAGATGATTCGTGCGCAGCGTGAGGATCGCGTCGTCCAGCTCGCGCGCCATCTGCAGCGGCCACCAGCGGGCACCGAGGGCGACGATGTCTGCGATCTCGCCCCGCTGCGCTTCGCCGGGCGCCGAGACCGTCAGCGTCGCGCAGCGCCCCGCCCTGTCGAGCTGCACGTCGACGAACTCGTAGTGGTAGCCCGCGTCGTCGACCTTGCGCTCGAGCGGCGTGAGGACCACGCCCTGCGCGTCTTTCGGCCGGTCGCTCGCGGCGGCGAGCTCGAGCGCGCGGCGCTTCACGCGCTCGGCGAACTGCTGCGGCTTGACGACGTCGTCGACCAGGCGCCATTGCCTGGCGCGTTCGCCGCGCACGCCTTCGCTGGTCGTGCAGAAGACGTCGGCGAGATCGTGACGAACCTTGCGCTTGTCGGTGATCCGAGTCAGCCCTCCGGTCCCGGGCAGCACGCCGAGCAGCGGCACTTCGGGCAGGCTCACCGCCGACGAGCGATCGTCGACGAGGATGATCTCGTCGCATGCCGCCGCGAGCTCGTAGCCGCCGCCGGCGCAGACGCCGTTCACCGCCGCCAGAAACTTCAGGCCCGAGTGCCGGCTCGCATCCTCGAGGCCGTTGCGCGTCTCGTTGGTGAACTTGCAGAAGTTCACCTTCCACGCGTGCGTCGATTGACCGAGCATGAAGATGTTGGCGCCGGAACAGAACACCCGATCCCGGCCGCTGGTGATGATGACCGTGCGCACGCTCGGATGCTCGAAGCGAATGCGCTGCACCGCGTCGTGAAGCTCGATGTCGACGCCCAGGTCATAGCTGTTGAGCTTGAGCTTGTAGCCGGGGGCGATGCCGGCGTTCTCGTCGATGTCGCAGGCCAAAGTGGCGACCGGCCCTTCGAAGCGCAGCTTCCAGTGGCGGTAGCGCGAGGGGTCGGTCTGGTAGTCGACGCGGGGAGGGGTGCTCATCTGAGTCTCCTGGTCACAAGGCAAGATAGTGCGTCAATCGGCGGCGCGATGTGACGCATCATAGTGCATGTTTGTTTTCCAGTGCAAGCACTTTA
>DASYPC010000213.1:0-7703 GCA_036007105.1 Burkholderiales bacterium
TATCTCGCGATCCTGCGCCGGCTCGCGCCTTGGATCGATCTGCAGCTCTATGTGCTGAACCCGTGCCAGGAATACTGGCTCGAGATCGTCGACCCGAAGCGCCTGACCTACCTGACTGCTGCGAGCAAGGCCGAGCATCACGAGACCGGTAACACGCTGCTCGCGGCATGGGGCAAGCAGACACAAGCCCATATCGACCTGCTGCTCTCGGGCGACGGCGAGCTCGAGGACTCGACGACCTCGTTCGAGCCTGCCGCAGGCAAGACGCTGCTTGCGTGCGTGCAGAACTCGATCCTCGCGCTCGACGAATTGCCAGCCGGAAGCGTGAACCTTACGAAGAGCGATCGCAGCGTCGAGGTGCACGTCTGCCATTCGCTGACACGCGAGCTGGAAGTGCTGCACGACCAGCTGCTGATGCTGTTCGCCGGCGCGAACGCGCCAAAACCCGGTGACATCCTGGTCGTCACGCCGCACCTCGACGACGTCGCGCCGCTCATCGACGCGGTGTTCGGCACTGCGCCCGAGGGTCGTCGCATCCCGTACGCCATCACCGGCCAGGCGCAGCGCAGGGTCAATCCGATCGCACGCGCGCTCGATTCGGTGATCGCGCTGACTGCCGGCCGTCATCCGGCGAGCGCGGTGTTCGATCTGCTGATGCAGGAGCCGGTCGCCGCGCGCTTCGAGATGGATGTCGAATCGCTCGAATCGGTCCGCGCGTGGATCGAGGAAGCCGGGATCCGCTGGGGACTGGAGGCCGATGAGCGCAACGACTTCGGTCTTCCCGCAAGCGAGGACCATACGTTTGCCGATGGGCTGCAGCGGCTCTACCTCAGCTATGCAATGGGCGAAACGGACGCCCGCATCGATGGCCGCATCGGCAGCAGCAACCCGGAAGGACAGCGAGCAGTCGCACTCGGCAGTTTCTGGCGATTCGTCGAAGAACTGCGGCAGCTGCGGCGCGACTGGCACACGGCGAAGAACGCGCATGGCTGGCGCGATGCGCTCGGCAACGCGGTCGCGCGCTTTGTTGCAGAAGCCCCGGATTGGTCGGAAGACTACCGCGCGGTCCAGGCCGCGATTGCCGCGTTGCACGACCAGATGGAGCGCGGCGGCCTGAAGGCGGCCGTCCCGCTCGAAGTCCTCCGCTCCGCGCTCGGCGAGCTGCTCGACGAATCCGCCCGCGGCGGCGTTCCGACCGGCAGGGTCACGTTCTCCTCGATCAGCAGCCTGCGCAACCTTCCCTATCGCGTCGTCTGCGCGATCGGCATGAACGACGGTGTGTTTCCGACCGCGGGGCGCGCGCTCGAATTCGATCTGGTCGCGCTTGCGCCGCGGCGCGGCGACCGGCAGCGCCGGCTCGACGAACGCAATCTGTTTCTCGATCTGGTGCTTGCGGCGCGCGAGCGGCTGTACCTCAGCTACACCGGCCGCAGCGTGCGCGACAACAGCCGCAAGCCGCCCTCGGTGCTGGTCGCGGAGCTGCTCGATTACGTCGTGCGCGCCTGCAGCGCCCAGACCGCGGACGAAGGCGCAGTGCGAAAGCGGCTCATCGTCGACCATCCGCTGCAACCTTTCGCTACGGAATATTTCACCGCTTCCGGCGGCGACCCGCGCCGGCGCAGCTTCAACGCCGAATATTGCGAAGCGCTGCAGCACATGGGCAAGTCCGCTGCGGTGGCCACGCTGCCGATCAAGGCAGAAGAGGACGAAGAGGAGGAAACCGCGCCGGACATCGGTCTCACGCTTTTCCCTGCCCCGCTCTCCTCGCCCGGGCCGGAGTGGCGCATCGTACGGCTCGAGCAGTTGTGCGATTTCTTTCTCAGTCCTTGCCGCTACCTGCTGCGCGATCGCCTTGGCATTGCGCTCGGTGAGCGCGAGGAAGAGCTGGCGGACGACGAGCCCTTCCTTCCGGATGCGCCCTCGCGCAGGGCGATTGCCCGGCGGCTGCTCGACCCTGCGCTAGAGGGTACAGGCGAGGACGCGCTGCTCGAGCTCGCACGCGCCGGCAATGAGTTTCCGGCCGGACCGCTGGGCGAGGCCACGCTCGCCAGCGAGATCCGGGCTCTATGGCGATTCGCCCGTGGATTGCGCGAAGAGCGCGCGGCCGCGCTGGTGCCGCATGCCGCAGGGATCTCGTTCCGGATCGACGGCGAGGAATGGCGCCTGGAAGGCGCGCTCGGCGACCTGCACCCGCGCGGGCTGGTGCGATATCGCTACGACGACGTTCGGGCGAGCGATTATCTGGCGGGCTGGATCGA
Source organism: Burkholderiales bacterium (assembly GCA_036007105.1). Lineage (GTDB taxonomy): Bacteria > Pseudomonadota > Gammaproteobacteria > Burkholderiales > SG8-39 > 2-02-FULL-66-14. Next base: position 2,259 of record DASYPC010000213.1, read on the forward strand.
CCATCTCTTTCTCTGCGCCACGCCTTCCGAGACAGCGGCTTGCACGACTCGCTGGCACTCGCGCGACGGCGTCTTTGTCCTCGGCCCGTACGATGAAGCGCGCGAGCGGCTTGCGGAGCTGATGGCGTTGTATCGCGAAGGTCTCCGGCAGCCGCTGCATTTTTTCCCGCGCAGCGCGTGGGCGTTCGTGCAGGGCGAAGACGATCTCGCGACCGCCAGGAACAAGTGGTACAGCTACTGGCGGCCCGCGTTCGGCGAAAGCCAGTACCCGCCGTACCGTCTTGCGCTGCGCGGAGTGCAGGACCCGCTTGACCAGCGTTTCGCCGATCTCGCCAACCGGATCCTCGGGCCGCTGTCGCGCCACGTGTCGGATCCGCGCCTATGATTCCGGCGCGGCCCGCGTTCGACGTCTTCAAAGCAAGCCTCGAAGGGCTCGGCCTGATCGAGGCTTCGGCAGGCACCGGCAAGACGTGGAACATCTGCGCGCTGTATCTGCGCCTTCTGCTCGAGCGCAGGCTCGAAGTCCAGAAGATCCTCGTCGTCACGTTTACGAACGCCGCGACCGCCGAGCTCCGCGAACGAATCCGCGCGCGGATCGTCGAGGCGCTCGAATGCTTGCGCGGCCGCGCACCTGCCGACGATCCGTTCGCCGCGAATCTGATCGCAGCCGTCGCGCGAAACAGCGGCAGGACAACGGGCGAGATGCAAGCGCTGCTCGAGGCGGCTCTGAGCTGCTTCGACGAGGCGGCGATCTATACGATCCACGGCTTCTGCCAGCGCGCACTAGCCGACACGCCGCTCGCCGCGGGGCTGCCCTACGGCCTGGAGCTGATCGAGGACGATGTGGAGCTGCGCCACGAGGCGGCCGCCGATTTCTGGCGCCGGGAAGTCGCCGGGAAGCAAACCGATCCGCATCTCGCGGCGTGGCTCGCCGCGCACTACGAGTCGCCGGCTTCCTGGGCAGCGCTGCTGAAGCGACTCCAGGCGAAACCTCTCTCGAAACAAGTCTGGCCCGAGGGTCTTGATACCCCGATGGTGCCGCTGCGCGAGCCTCTCGATGAGGCGTTCGCGGCGGCAAGTAAGCTTTGGGACACCGAGCGCGAGGGCGCGATCGCCGCAATCAAGGCAGGCCTCGGCTCGCTGAATGCCAATTCGTACAAGGTCGACGCCATCGCCGGGAGCGCGCGCGACTGGGATGCGTGGTTCGCGAGCGGCGATTCGCTCAGTCCGATTTTCAAGGCGGACAAGAGCAAGGCAAGGCTGCTTTCCGCGGCGTTCCTTGAGTCCAAGACGAACAAGGGAAAGGTCACTCCGCGCCACGCTTTCTTCGACGTTGCGTGCACGCTGCTTGAATGTCGCGAAGACATGGAAGCCCAGCTCGAGCGCCTTCGCCTGCGGCTGCTGCGCAAGATGGTCGCGGAGACCGTCGCGCAGTTGCGGGACAAGAAGCGTGCGCGGCGCGTGATCGGCTTCGACGACATCCTGTACAACGCGTGGGATGCGCTGTGCAACGGAGCCCGCCCGTGGCTTGCGGCGGAGCTGCGCAGCCGCTATCCGGTCGCGCTGATCGACGAATTCCAGGATACCGATCCGCTGCAGTGCGCGATCTTCATGGCGATCTACGACGTCGAAGGCTCACGCGCGCCGCTGTTCCTGGTGGGCGATCCGAAGCAGGCCATCTACAGCTTTCGCAACGCAGACCTTCACACCTACCTACAGGCAAGCGCGCGCGCGCAGACCGCCTGCACGCTCCTGTCCAACCAGCGCTCAGTTGGGGGGCTGATCCATGCGACGAATGCGCTCTTCACGGCCAATCCCGGCGGTTTCATCCTCCCGGGGATCGGCTACCAGGCGGTCGCGCTCGGGGACAAGAAGCGCCCGCCTTTCGTCGATCGAAGCGATCGTGGCGCGAGTGCAGCGCTTCGGATCTGGCGCCTGCCCGCCGACGAGCGCGGCCAGTACCCGAACCGCGACGCAGCGCACGAGCTCGCGGTGAAAGCCACGGCAGCGGAAATCTCGCGACTGCTCCGCGAGGCCGCGGCAGGCCGAATCTCACTCGACGACCGCGCGCTGCGCGGCGGCGATATCGCAGTCCTCGTGCGCACCCACAGGCAGGGACGCTGGATCAAGGAAGCGCTCGGCGCACTCGGCGTAGGCAGCGTGGAGCTGTCCCCCGAGAGCATTTTTGCGACGCGCGATGCCGAAGATCTCGAGCGAGTGTTCAACGCCGTGCTCGAGCCGGCACAGCGCCCACGGCTGCTTGCGGCGCTGGCGACCGAATGGATGGGCATGAGCGCGACGGACCTAGAGACCCTGTCGATGAACGACACGGCGCTCGCCGAATGGACTGCGCGTTTCGACGAGCTGCGGGCGACCTGGCTCACCCGAGGCTTCGGGTTCATGTTTCGCCGCTGGATCGAGCAGGAAGGCGTCAGCCGGCGCCTGCTCGCACGCGCAGACGGCGACCGGCGCATGACGAATCTTCTGCATCTCGGCGAGCTGCTTCAACTAGTGGCGCAGGAACAGCCTGCGCCGCGTGCGTTGCTGCGCTGGCTCGCCACGCAACGCGCCGAGGCCGGCGGCGGAGACGAAGCGCAGGTGCGGCTCGAATCGGATCGCAACCTGGTGCAGATCGTCACGATTCACAAGGCGAAGGGGCTCGAGTACGGAATCGTGTTCTGCCCGTTCGCATGGGACGGGTTCATGCAGGTACGCGGCGATCCGTACGCAGTCGACTACCACGACGACTCCGGCAACGCCGTGATGGATTTTCGCCCCGGGGCATCGAAGGAATCCGACGTCCAGCAGCAGCGGCACATGGAGCAGGCGGCCGAGCGCGTGCGCCTGATCTACGTGGCCCTGACCCGCGCGGTGTACCGCTGCTATCTGGTCGCGGGTTGCTACGCGCAGCAAAGCGGGGGCGGTGCACCTTCGCCGAAGCAGAGCACCCGCAGCGTGCTCAACTGGCTTGCTTCGAAAACCAAAGTTGCCTATGCGCAATGGCGCAAGCTCGATCGGGAATCGACGGAAATCGAGCAGGCGTGGCGGCGGATCGCAGACGAAGGCGCGCCGCACATTCTGCTCTCCGACCTGCCCCTGGTGAGAGGCGCGAGCGTTCCGGACGCGAGGGACGCACAAGAAGACCTCAGCGCCCTCCCCGCGCCGAGTCACATCGATCCCGGCTGGCGCATCGGCAGCTTCACCGCGCTTGCGGCAGGCGTCGGGCACGAAGCAGCCGCGTTCGACCACGACGCGCGGATCGCACCGCCGGTCGGAACCATCGTGCCGGACGATCTCCCCGCGGACGACATCCTGCGCTTCCCGCGTGGTCCGTCCGCGGGCGATTGCGTGCACGCGATGTTCGAGCGCGCCGATTTCACCGACGCGTCGAGCTGGGACGCAGCACTGAAACGTGCGCTCGCACTCCATCCGCAGCGGGGCGGGAATCTAGCCGGCGCTGCCGTTGCGCTGCACCGCGCGATGCTGCGCGGCCTGATCGAGAACGTTCTCGCGTCGCCACTCGAGCGCGACATCACGCTCGGGCAGATCCCTATGAATCGCAGGCTGAACGAGCTCGGCTTCCATCTGCCAGCGGCAAACCTCTCGGCTGCGCGTCTGAACGCCTGGCTCAGGTCGAATGGCTATCCGACGCCGCGCCTGGGCTTCGAAGCGCTGCAAGGGTACCTGCACGGCTTCATCGACCTCACATTCGAATTCAAGGGCCGCTTCTACGTGCTCGACTGGAAATCGAATCATCTCGGCTATGCGCGCGAGCACTACGGCGCGGAGCGTGTGGCCGGCGCAATGCAGGAGCACGGCTATTACCTGCAGGCCGTTCTGTACGCGCTCGCCGTGCACCGCTATCTCGGGCGCCGGGTGTCGGGCTACGACTACGAGCGCCACTTCGGCGGCGTGCTGTACCTTTTTGTGCGCGGCGTGCGCCCGGGGTGGGTCGATGCGAAAGGCAAGCCGCTGGGCACGTGGTTCCAGCGTCCTGCGGCAGCGACTCTGGCGTCGCTCGATGCGCTGCTCGCGGGTAAGCCTGCGGCAAAGGCTGCATGAACGCCCGCATCGCGCCGGAGATGAGCGACCTCGCCGCCGGCTTCTCCGCGCATGTCGTTCGCTGGGCGGCGCATCGGGGAGCGGCCCCCGATGCGCTCGCCGTGCTCAAGGTCGCGGCGCAACGCGTGAGTCTTGCGACCGCGCAAGGCAGTGTCTGTATTCCTCTCGCGGCAATGGCGGAGCAGCTCGAGAATAAGAGCGCAGTCGAGCTGCGCAAAGCGCTGCTTGCGTCGCGCATCGTCAGTGAACCGGATTCGCAGGTGATGTTGCCGCTCGTGCTCGACACGGCGAATCGCCTGTACCTGCGCCGCTACTTCGACTACGAGCGGCGTTTCGCAACGCAGCTCGCGCGACGCGCGGCGAGCCTGAACCAGCAGCCGTTGCAATTGAGGCTGGACGAGAAGCCCGACTCGCAACGCACCGCGGTCGATCTTGCGATGCGCCGCCGGCTGGCGATCATCAGCGGCGGGCCGGGCACCGGCAAGACCACCACGGTCGCCCTCCTTCTCGCCCGCATCCTCGAGGAGAACCCGCAAGCGCGCATCGCGCTCGCCGCGCCGACCGGCAAGGCGGCCGCGCGGCTGCTCGACACATTGCGCGAGCGCACGGCTGGGCTCCCCGAGAAAGTGCGCGCGCGGCTGCCTGCCGAAGCGCACACGATCCACCGCCTGCTCGGCGTCACGTCTGGACCGGGGCGCTTCCGCCATGACGGCGCGAAGCCGCTTGCGCTCGACGTGCTGGTGGTCGACGAGGCGTCGATGCTCGACCTGTCCCTTGCCGTGCACCTGATCGAGGCCGTGCCCGAGGGCGCGCGCCTCGTCCTGCTCGGCGACAAGGATCAGCTCGCCGCAGTCGAGGCAGGCTCGATTTTCGCCGAGCTCGCGGCGAGAGACGGATCGCGGCTCGCGGACTGCGTGGTATGGCTCAGCGAAAGCTATCGCTTCCCGCCCTCGTCGGGAATCGGGCGGCTCGCGGCGGACATCAACGTCGGCGAGCCCGACCGCGCCCTTGGTTGGATGACGCACGATGCCAACGCGAGCGTCACGTGGATCGACGACGCCGGCGGCGAGACGGGCGTTGCGACCCGCAACTGCATACTGCAAGGCTATGACGCCTATGTAGACGCGGTGCGCAAAGACTGCGACGACAAGGCCGCGGTGTTCCGCGCGTTCGACTCGTTTCGGGTCCTCTGCGCAGTGCGCGAATCACCCCGCGGCGTGCGCGCGCTGAACGGCCTGCTCGCGCGCCATGTCCGTACCTCGCTCGATCATCCGCTCGACCCGGGCGGACGCTCGCTGTGGTACCCCGGCCGCGCGGTGATGGTGGTGCGGAACGACTACGTGCTGGGGATCTTCAACGGCGATACGGGCATCTGCCTGCCCG
>DASYPC010000214.1:0-1981 GCA_036007105.1 Burkholderiales bacterium
ACTCCGGGCAGCACCGCCTGCACGTCTTCCGGAATCACCTTGTCGCGGCCCTCGATCAGCGCCCATGCGCGCGCCGAATGCACGAGCGCGAGCGCGGCGCGCGGGCTCAGCCCGGCGGCGAAGTCGGGGTTGCGGCGGGTGTGCTCGACGAGCGCCTGCACGTAGTCGAGGAGCGCCGGCGCGACGTGAACCTCCTGCACGTTCTGCTGCAGCTCGACGAGCTCGGCTGCACTCAGGCTCGGCTCAAGCGTGGCGAGCAGCGCGCGGCGATCCACCCCGGCCAGCAGCGCGCGCTCGGCGTCGCGGCCCGGGTAGCCGAGCTCGATGCGCATGAGGAACCGGTCGAGCTGCGATTCGGGGAGCGGGAACGTGCCGACCTGCTCGCTCGGGTTCTGCGTCGCGATGACGAAGAACGGCTCGGGCAGCTTGCGCGTTTCTCCTTCGGCGGTGACCTGGTGCTCTTCCATCGCTTCGAGGAGCGCCGACTGGGTCTTCGGCGTCGCGCGGTTCACTTCGTCGGCGAGGATGACCTGCGCGAAGATCGGCCCGGGATGGAAGCGAAAGGCGCTCGTTTCGCGCTCGTACACCGAGACGCCGAGGATGTCGGCGGGCAGCATGTCGCTCGTGAACTGGATGCGCTGGAACTGCAGGCCGAGCGAGCGGGCGAGCACGTGCGCGAGCGTCGTCTTGCCGACGCCGGGCACGTCTTCGATGAGCAGGTGACCGCGCGCGAGGAGGCATGCAAGCGAGAGTCGCACCTGCGCCTCCTTGCCGAGGATGATGCTCCCCGCGGCATCGATTACTCGCGCGACGGGCGACTGCGCGGCGGGTTGCAGCTGGCGCTTTAGGAGCATGCAGGGATTCTACTGGATCGGCTATGATGAACGAGCCGTGACGACCGCTTTCATCACGCACACGGATTGCCTCAAGCACGACATGGGGCGCGGCCACCCGGAGCGCCGGGAGCGGCTCGGCGCGGTCGAGGACCAGCTCATCGCTGCGGGCATCGAGAAGCTACTCGTGCGGCGCGAAGCGCCGCTCGCGAGCGACGCGGAGCTCGCGCGCGTGCACCCGATCGAGTATGTGCGCGCAATCCGCGAGGCCGCGCCCGAGCGCGGCACGGTGCATCTCGATCCGGACACGGCGATGAATCCTCACACCCTGTCGGCTGCGCTGCGCGCGGCGGGAGCCGCGGTGCTCGCGACCGACCTGGTGATGAAGGGCGAAGTGCAGAGCGCGTACTGCAACGTGCGGCCGCCTGGGCACCACGCCTGCCGCGCGCGACCGATGGGGTTTTGCATCTTCAACAACGTCGCGGTCGCCGCGCGCCACGCGATGCACGCGCACGGCGTCGAGCGCGTCGTGATCGTGGATTTCGACGTGCACCACGGCAACGGCACCGAGGACATCTTCTCGGACGAGGAGGGCGTGCTGATGGTGTCGACGTTCCAGCACCCGTTCTACCCGTACAGCGGAACCGAAGACCCGGCGCCAAACATGGTGAACGTGCCGCTCGCCGCAGGCGCGGGCTCGAAGCAATTTCGCGACGCCGTGACGCGGCACTGGATTCCGGCGCTCGAGCGCTTCCGGCCGCAGTTGGTGATCTTCTCGGCGGGCTTCGACGCACACGCCGAGGACGACATGGCGATGCTGCGCCTGGTCGATGACGATTACGGCTGGGTGACGGCGCAAATCAAGGCGGTCGCCGACCGCGACGCGGGCGGGCGCATCGTCTCGATGCTCGAGGGCGGCTATTCGCTATCTGCGCTCGGCCGCAGCGCCGTGCAGCACCTGCGGGTGCTCGCCGGGCTGAATGCCTAGGCGAACTTCAGCTTTTTCCACGCGTCGACCTTGCGCACCGTATCCAGCTTCGGAGGGTCGGTGAGATCGAGGCGCAGCGGCGTGAGCGAGACGTAGCCCTGCTCGATCGCCCAGCGATCGGTGCCCTGTTCCGAGGCGTCGACCGGGACGACCGTGTACC
>DASYPC010000215.1:0-5066 GCA_036007105.1 Burkholderiales bacterium
CAGCGCCCGGCACGGACCGGGCCTTCGTAGCGAACTTCCAGACGCTCGGGTATCTGCGCGGCGACGAGATGGTGGTCCTGCGGCCCAAGCGCTCCGTGGAGAGGTACTTGCGAAGCGGCCGCGAGTTCGTCGCGACCAATACCGGCAATCCAGAGATGACTCGCGAGGCGATCGCGTTCTACCAGGTTGCGTCGCATCTGTTTCGTCATGGCTTGTACGGGGACGAAGAGCAGATTCCGCCCGAGAAGCGGCCGTTGGCGAGCGCAGGCCGCTAGGCTGGCGCGATACCGTTGTCGCTGCGCGGGGTCCCGTACAATTCCGCGCCATGGCCAAATACGTCTACACGATGCGCAGGGTCAGCAAGACCGTCCCGCCCCAGCGCATGATCCTCAAGAATATTTCTCTGAATTTCTTCCCCGGCGCGAAGATCGGGGTGCTCGGGCTGAACGGCTCGGGAAAGTCGACGCTGCTGAACATCATGGCGGGCGAAGACGACAATTACGAAGGCGAAGTGATCCGCATGCCGGGGATCCGCGTCGGCCACCTGGCGCAGGAACCGCGGCTCGAGCCGCGGCAGACAGTGCGCGAATCGGTCGAGGAGAGCCTCGGCGACGTCGCGGCGGCGAAGCAGCGGCTCGACGAGGTCTACGCGGCGTATTCGGAGCCCGACGCCGACTTCGAGAAGCTCGCCGAGGAGCAGGCGCGGCTCGAGGCGCTGGTCAACGCGTCCGATTCGCGGCAGCAGCTCGAAGTGGCCGCGGACGCGCTGCGGCTGCCGCCGTGGGAGCAGAAAATCGAAGTGCTCTCGGGCGGCGAGAAGCGCCGCGTGGCGCTGTGCCGGTTGCTGCTCTCCAAGCCGGATCTGCTGCTGCTCGACGAGCCGACGAACCACCTCGACGCCGAAAGCGTCGAGTGGCTCGAGCAATATCTGCAGCGGTTTCCGGGAACGGTCGTCGCCGTGACGCACGATCGCTACTTCCTCGACAACGCCGCCGGATGGATCCTCGAGCTCGACCGCGGCTACGGCATTCCGTGGGAGGGCAACTACTCTTCGTGGCTGGAGCAGAAGGAAAAGCGCCTGCAGGTCGAAGCCAGCCAGGAAGTGGCGCGCATGAAGTCGATGAGGGCGGAGCTCGAGTGGGTCCGGCAGAACCCGAAGGGCCGCCAGTCCAAGTCGAAGGCGCGCTTGGCGCGCTTCGAAGAGCTTTCTTCGCAAGAGCATCAGCAGCGCAATGAAACGCAGGAGATTTTCATCCCGGTCGCCGAGCGGCTTGGCAAGGACGTGATCGCGTTCAAGGATGTCAGCAAGGGTTTCGGCGAGCGGCTGTTGATCGACAAGCTGTCGTTCGACGTGCCGCCAGGGGCGATCGTCGGCATCATCGGGCCGAACGGCGCAGGAAAGTCGACGCTCTTCCGGATGATCATCGGCACCGAAAAACCCGACTCTGGCAAGATCGACGTCGGCCAGACCGTCAAGCTCGCGCATGTCGACCAGTCGCGCGACGCACTCGTGGCCGAGAAGACCGTCTTCGAGGATGTCTGCGGCGGCCAGGACATGATGAGCGTCGGAAAAATGCAGATGCCGTCGCGCGTCTATCTCGCGCGCTTCAACTTCCGCGGCGCGGATCAGCAGAAGCCGGTCGGGCAGCTCTCGGGCGGCGAGCGCGGGCGGCTGCACCTCGCGAAGATGCTGGCGTCCGGCGCCAATGTGCTGCTGCTCGACGAGCCGTCGAACGATCTCGACGTCGAGACCCTGCGCGCGCTCGAGGAAGCGCTGCTCGAATACGCCGGCTGCGTGCTCGTGATCTCGCACGACCGCTGGTTTCTCGACCGCATCGCGACGCACATCCTCGCCTTCGAGGGCGATTCGCAGGCCGTGTTCTTCGCCGGCAACTACCAGGAGTACGAGGCCGACAAGGTGAAGCGCCTGGGCGAGGAGGCCGCTCGCCCGAAGCGCATCCGCTACAAGCCGCTGAAGCGGTAGGGAGACAGACATGCGTGGCGTTGTTTTTCTCGGAGAACGCGAGCTCGAGCTGAGAGACTTTCCCGATCCCTCGCCGGGGCCGGGCGAAGTGGTGATCGAGATGAAGGCTTCCGGCATGTGCGGCAGCGACCTGCACGCCTACCGCGCAGCGCGCGCCGGCGATGGCGTGGGCGCGGCGCTCGGACTTGGAGGTTCGGGTGGTCCGGTCATCGCCGGGCATGAGCCGTGCGGTGTCGTCGTCGCGCGCGGAGCCGGAGTCAGCGAGACGCAGCTGCCCGACGGCGCGCGCGTGATGAATCATCACTACTGGGGGTGCGGCGCGTGCAAGCATTGCCGCACCGGCTGGTCGCAGCTCTGCGGCAAGGGAATCACCGTCTTCGGCGTGACCGGCCACGGCGGACACGCGCACTACCTGAAGGCGCCGGCGCCGACCATGGTGCCGCTGCCGGATGCGCTCTCGTTCGAGGAAGGTGCGGCGATCTCCTGCGGCACGGGAACCGCGTTCGGCGCGCTGCGCCGCATGGGTCTGAACGGCTCGCACACGATCGCGATCTTCGGACAAGGGCCGGTGGGGCTCTCGGGGACGCTGCTAGCGGCCGCGATGGGCGCGCGGGTGATCGCGCTCGACGTAGGTCCTGAGCGGCGCGCGCTCGCCGAGGAATTCGGTGCTGACACGGTCATCGATCCCCGGGCCGGAGACCCGGTGCAGGTGCTGAAGGGCCTGACGCAGGGCGAAGGCGTCGACCTGGCGCTCGATTGCAGCGCGTCACCGGAAGCGCGCGGGGCCGCGGTGCGAAGCGTCCGGACGTGGGGCACCGCCTGCTTCGTCGGCGAGGGCGGCGACGTGACGCTCAACGTGAGCCAGGACCTGCTGCGCCGGCAGGTCACGCTCATCGGCTCATGGACGTTCTCAAGCGTCGGCCAGGTCGAATGCGCCGGCTTCATCGCCGAGCGGCGCATTCCGCTCAGGAAATTGATCACGCACCGTTTCAAGCTGGACGAAGCGGTCGCCGCGTACAAGCTGTTTGATACGCAGACCACGGGGAAGGGCGTGTTTCTTTTCTAGCGGTTAGACTAGGCGAGCCATGTCGACCCTCTTTCGCTACACCCTGCCGGTCGAGGAGACGCACTGGAAATTCCAGGGCGCGGGCGAGACCACGTTCACCTGGAACTACGACGCGGCCAGCGAAGACCTGCTGAAGCTGTACGCGAAGGGCAAGCAGCAGCAGTGGGACGCCGAGAAACGGATCGACTGGAGCCTCGAAGTCGATCCCGACGACCCGATGCAGATGGACGACAGCGTGGTGCCGCTCTACGGCACGCCGCTGTGGAACCGGATGTCGGACAAGCAGAAGTCCGAGCTGCGCTACCACAGCCAGGTGTTCAACCTGTCGCAGTTCCTGCACGGCGAGCAGGGCGCGCTGATCTGCGCCGCGCGCATCGTCCAGGACGTGCCGACGATCGAATCCAAGTTCTACGCCGCGACACAGGTGATGGACGAGGCGCGCCACGTAGAGGCGTACCGGCGGCTGCTGACCGAGAAATTCCGCTTCGTCTACCCGATCTCGAAGCCGCTGAAGACGCTGGTCGAGCAGGCGCTGACCGACAAGCGCTGGGATTTCACGTATCTCGGCATGCAGGTGCTGATCGAAGGGCTCGCGCTGGTCGCGTTCCAGCGGATCCGCGACTATTCGAAGAACCCGCTGTGCCAGGCAGTGAACGCCTACGTCATGCAGGATGAGGCGCGGCACGTTGCGTTCGGCCGCCTCGCGTTGCGCGATTACTACCCGCAGCTATCGGATGCGGAGCGGCGCGAGCGCGAAGAGTTCGTGATCGAGGGCTGCTACCACCTGCGCGACCGCTTCAATTCGCCGGAAATGTGGGAGCGGCTCGGCATCGACCTGAAGGACGCGCTGCGCGAGGTGGATGGCTCCGACGGCCAGATCCGCTTTCGCAAGCGTCTGTTCAGCCGCATCGTGCCGATCGTCAAAGACATCGGCCTGTGGAGCGAGCGCGTGCGCAAGGTGTACGCCGAGATGGGCGTAGTCCACTACGCCGACGCCGACGCGCAGGCGATGCTGGAGCGCGACAACGAAGTCGCCGAGGAATTCGACAAGCTCCTCGGCAAGAGGCCGGTCACGGTGTGAGCCGGCAGCAGGCGATCGAGCGCGCCGAGCGCTACTTCGACGGCGGGGGATTCGTCGAGGAGCTTGGGCGCCGCGTTGCGATCCGGACCGAAAGCCAGGAGCCTCAGAGTAAGCCCGAGTTGGAGCGCTATCTCGTAGAGGAGATGGAGCCGAGCCTTCGCAGGCTCGGTTTCCTCTGCCGGGTTCTCCCGAACCCGGCGGTGACAGCCGGTCCTTTTTTGTTCGCCGAGAGGATGGAAGATCCTTCTCTCGTCACCGTCTTTACCTACGGCCACGGCGATGTGATCCGCGGGCAGGACAACCAGTGGCGCGCAGGTTTGAGCCCGTGGACGCTGACGCAGGAGGGCGATCGGCTCTACGGTCGCGGCACCGCGGACAACAAGGGCCAGCACACGATCAACCTCGCCGCGCTCGAGGCAGCGCTCGCGACGCGCGGGCGCCTCGGCTTCAACGTCAAGATGCTGATCGAGACCGGCGAGGAGGTCGGCTCGCCCGGCCTGCGCGCGGTCTGCGAGGCGCACAAGGATCTCTTCAAGTCGGATGTGCTGATCGCTTCCGATGGACCGCGCATCACGCCGAACCAGCCGACGATCTTCCTCGGCACGCGCGGCGTGCTGAACATGGACTTGCACGTCGATCTGCGCGAAGGCGGCCATCACTCCGGGAACTGGGGCGGGCTGCTCGCGAATCCCGGCATCGTGCTTGCGCAAGCGCTCGCGACCATCACCGGCCCGCGCGGCGAGATCAAGGTTGACGAGTGGCGCCCGAATTCGTTGACCGAATCGGTACGCGAAGCGCTCGCCGGAGTCGAAGTCGACGGCGGCCCGGACGGGCCAAAGATCGACAAGGATTGGGGCGAGCCGGATCTGACGCCCGCAGAGCGCGTGTTCGGCTGGTCGAGCTTCGAAGTGCTTGCTTTCGTCTGCGGCAATCCC
>DASYPC010000216.1:0-7550 GCA_036007105.1 Burkholderiales bacterium
CAGCGTCAGGTGGACGTAGCAGACGTTGTTGCGCCCGAGCTCGAGCCCCATCTGCCGGATCGCCTCCAGGAACGGCAAGGACTCGATATCCCCGACCGTCCCTCCCACCTCGACGATCGCGATGTCGGCGTCGCCGGCACCCTTCTTGATGAACAGCTTGATCTCGTCGGTGATGTGCGGGATGACCTGCACCGTGCCGCCGAGGTAGTCGCCGCGCCGCTCCTTCTTGATCACCGACTCGTAGATCTGGCCGGTCGTGAAGTTGTTCCAGCGGTGCATCTTCGAGCTCTGGAAGCGCTCGTAGTGCCCCAGGTCGAGGTCAGTCTCGGCGCCGTCCTCGGTTACGTACACCTCGCCGTGCTGGAACGGCGACATCGTGCCCGGATCCACGTTGATGTAGGGATCCAGCTTGATGTTGGTGACCCGGATGCCGCGGGATTCGAGGATTGCGGCGAGAGAAGCGGCGGCGATACCCTTCCCCAGACTGGAGACGACACCGCCGGTTACAAAAACATACTTCGTCATGAACGCCGCGTGTGGCGTGAATGCAGAAGTTTACAGGAAACCAGCGGCTGCCTCAAATCGATCTTCCCCGATCGCGGCGGTTCATGGCCTTTTACCGATCGCGGCACTTGCCGCTTCTGCAAGTGCCGCGAAACTTGGGCGCTTCAGGTTTCGCGGCGTTTCCAAAAAGCGGAAACGCCGCGATCTGGGAAAAGCGGGTGAGGCCGTCTAAGCCGAGCGCCGCTGCTCGCCCGTGTCGTGCGAGCGCCAGGCCACGTCGAGAACGCCCGGAAGGCCGACGACGACTTCGAGCATCGCCAGGCGCTGGTCGGTGTTGACGTTGCCCGACAGCGTGACCCGGCCCGCGTCGCAGCGCACTTCCGCCTTGCTGGCGCGGGTTTCCGGCGAGCGGCGCAGCGCCGCGCGCACGTGCGCGGCGAGCGCGAGGTCCTCGACGCGCTGCTGCGATTCCTCGGTCTGCGCGAACTGCGGCAGGCGCACGAGCTGGAGCACCGCGTCGACGCACTCGTCGACGGAGAGGCGGCTGGTGTTCAGCACGAGATCGTAGTGGTCGGCGTCGGTCCATTGCACCCCGAAGTGGCGCCGGATGACCGCCGCATGCGCCTCGTCGTTGGTGCGGATCTCGGACTCGACCTGATCCGCATCGTCGGTGCTGAGCCGCTCCATCATCCGGCGGATCCGCACCTGCATCGGCGAACAGATGCGCGTGCAGATGACGTGCGGCACGGCGTCCAGCAGGTGGGTTGCCCCCCAGCCGCGGATGATCGCTCCCTTGCCACGGCGGGCGAAATCGATGACCTCCTCCGCGGAATGCAGGAACAGGCTGGTGTGGTCCGAGGAAAGCCGCTCGAGCAGCCCGGCCTTGCCGTCGAGCAGCCGCACGACGTGGCTGCGGCGCACCCGCATCCGGTCGGCGAGGTGATCGATGATCTCGTGGTAGATGACGGGAAGGCCGAGCGCCTCGCCCAGCCCGGTCGCCACGTCCTTGCCCAGCGTCCCCATTTCCCGCGTGATCGCGACGACCGTCATTCCCCGCCTGCCGACGAAATTGTGAATTCTAGTTTAGACTTTTGCGGCCAAAGGGCAATAGTACGAGGGGACAGGCCTTCATGAACGACAGCGTCGCACTGCTGCGCACGCGCTGGACGCCCGAGCTCACCGATGCGGCGATCCGATTCCTGCAGGGAAACCCGGGCGAGATCGAGATCCCGACGATGGAGCTGGACGGGCAGACGCTTCTCGACCTGCGCGGAATCCGGATCGAGGGGACGCAGATGGACGGCATGCTGATCCGCAGGGTGAACCTGCGCTGGGCGACGATCCGCGATGTCGGCTTCAAGGGCGCGCGGCTGATCGACTGCAACCTCAGCCAGGCGAGCTTCTCGGAGTGCTATTTCCGGCGCGCCGTTTTCCAGAAGTGCGACATCGTCAATTCCAAGTTCGAATGGTGCGACTTCCCGAACGCACGGCTCGAGGCGAGCCGGCTGGACTTCGCGAGTTTCCGCAACTGCGAGATCGCGCTCTCGAGCATCGCGTTTCGCGAGGGCACGAATCCGCACGTGCTGGCGCGCGCGTGCCGCAACCTGAAGCTGAACGCGATGACGATGGGCCACTTCGACGACGCGAGCCAGCTCGCCTATCTCGAGAAGACGTACGAGCGGCACATCCTGCACAAGGAGGCGTTCGGTACGGGCGAGCGGCAGCATGGCCGGCTGAAGTCGATTGCGCGGTGGCTCGACTCTATGTTGCTCAATCTCCTGTGGGGCTACGGCGAGAAGCCCTGGCGGCTGGCGTTCGGGATGATCGTCGCCATCTACGGCTTTGCGACGCTGCAATACGCGCTCGACGGCATCCCCGGCCACGGTTGGTGGGAGCACGTCTACTTCAGCGGCATTACGTTTCTGACGGTCGGGTACGGCGACCTCGTCCCGGTGGAGCCGATCCCCCGCATGCTCGCGGTCCTCGAAGCCATCACCGGGATGACGATGCTCGGCATGCTGATCGCGTCCGCCTCGAAGAAGATCATGCACCGCTGACCGGCAGCGTGAAAGTGAACGTCGAGCCGCGGCCCGGCGCGCTGTCGAGCCGGAGCGTGCCGCCGTGCAGCTCGATGAATTTCTTCGCCAGCGAAAGCCCGAGCCCGGTGCCCTCGGCTTTGCGCGCGCTGTCGGCTCCGACCTGGCGGAATTCCTCGAACACCAGCGCCTGGTCCTGCGGCGCGATGCCGACCCCGGTGTCGGTGACCCACACTTCGACCGCCGCGCCGTTGCTGCGCGCGCCCAGGCGCACCGAGCCCC
This sequence comes from Burkholderiales bacterium, assembly GCA_036007105.1. Taxonomy (GTDB): domain Bacteria; phylum Pseudomonadota; class Gammaproteobacteria; order Burkholderiales; family SG8-39; genus 2-02-FULL-66-14. Next base: position 2,823 of record DASYPC010000216.1, read on the forward strand.
CTTCGGGCGTGAACTTCACGGCGTTGGACAGCAGGTTGAGCGTCACCTGCTTGAGCTTGCGCTCGTCGCCGCGCACCGTGCCGACATCCGGCGCGGCTTCCAGCGACAGCGCGATGCCGTGCCGCTGTGCGCGCTCGCGCACCAGCGTCAGCGCAGTCTCGAGCATCGCCGGGAGGTGGAACTCGGACGGCTCGAGCTCCATCCGGCCGGCTTCGATCTTGGAGAGGTCGAGGATGTCGTTGATGAGCGCGAGCAGGTGCCTGCCCGAGGAGTGGATGTCGTTGACATAGTCGGCCTGCTTCTCGTTCAGCTCGCCGAACATGCGCTCCTGCAGCACCTCAGAGAATCCGATCACGGCGTTGAGCGGCGTGCGCAGCTCGTGCGACATGTTCGCGAGGAACTCGGACTTGTGGCGGTTCGCCGTCTCGAGCTGGCGGTACAGGCGCCCCAGCTCCGTGCTCATGTGGTTGAGGTTTTCCGCGAGCGTGCCCAGCTCGTCGCGGTTCGCAACCTCCAGCCTGCCGGCGAAGTTACCGGCAGAGATCTGGCTGAAACGCTCGTCCATGGCCTGCACCGGCCGGATCAACGACCACGAGATCGAATAGCCCAGCCCGAGTGCGAGCAGCAGGCTGCCGAGCGCGATGCCGATCACCAGGAGCTGCGAGCGGCGGTAGTCCTGCTGACTCTCGTCGACGCGTGCCAGCATGTCCGCCTCGGCCTTGTTGACGAGCTCGTTGGTGAGCCGCTCCAGCCGGTCGGCAAGCGGGCCGGCGCGCCCGATCTGCGCTTCACGCCCCTGCGCCACCTTGCCCGCCCGGATCTGGTCGATCACCTCCGCGACCACCGCGATGAACGCCTCGTAGTCCTTGCGCACCCGCGCCACGATTTCGATCTCGTCCTGGCCGACGAACTGCAGCCGGTCGAGGTCGTAGCCGAACTGGTTGAGCTGGCGAAGCGTCGCTTCGAGCGTCTTCTCCTCGGCGACCAGCAGCGCAGAGGCGACGCTGTAGAGCTGCGCGGTCGTATCGTGCTGGAGCTGGCGGTACGCGGCGATCTTGCGCTGGATCTTGACCAGGTCGCTGGCGCGCTGGTTCACCTGTTCGAGCTCCGAGAGCCCGACTGCGCTGACCACGATCAGCAGCCCGGCGATCGTGAGGAAGGCCGCGAGCAACTTCATGTAGATCGAGACCGGTGCCCGCGCGACGGCATCGGGCAGCCTGTGCAGCAGCGGGCTCTTCACTCGCGCAGCAGGGCGCGCAGGTCCCTGAGCATTTCGTCCGGATCGAAGCGATAGCCGAGGTACTGTACCCGCAGCATGCCCTTGCGGTCGATGAGCGAAGTAAGGAACAGGTGATCCACGTCGCCGGGCTTCAACCGCTTCGCGAAGGCGCCGTAGCGGCGCACGACATCCTCGATCTCAGGGGTCGTGCCGGTGAGAAAGCTCCACCCGGCCGGGTCGGCGCCGAACTTATCGGCGTACGCCCTTAGTACGACCGGCGTGTCGATCTCCGGCTCGACCGTGATCGAGACGAAACGCACGCGCTTGCCGAAATCGGCGCCGAGCTTTCTCTGCATCACGGCCATCTTCGCCGTCAGCAGCGGACAGGTGTCCTTGCAGGTCGCGTAAATGAAGGTCACCGCGGCCACCCTGCCCTGCAAGTCCGCGAGCGACATGCGCTCGCCGTTCTGGTTCGTGAGCGCGAAGTCGGGCGCAGTGCCGACGACCGGCAGGCGTCCGGTGGCCTTCGCCGCATGGCCCAAGGCTTGCGCGCAAAGGCACGCGAGAAGCGCGGCCACGAGCCAACGGCTCACGCCTTCAGTTCCTTCTTCAGCTCGTTGAGGAAGCGCCAGTCGGTGCCCTTGGCGATGATCGTCTTCGGGCTCGACTTGATGTAGCCGCCTTCCTGCAGGCGCAGCGAGAAGAAGCGCACCGAATCCTCGGTGTTGAAATCCCGCCAGCGGGCGTACGGAAGCTCCTTCAGCGCCTGCAGTGCGTAGTCGTAGTTCGGCGTGAAGCCGCGCTGTACCAGGAAACGCGCGGTCTTCTCCGGCTCGGTGGCGCAGACGTGGTTGCCTTTGAGCAGCGCGCGAATCGTCCGCTTGGTCGCGATGGGGTTCTTCTTCACGAAGTCGCGGTTGCCGGCGACGACGCAGCAGAAGTACTGCGACCAGGGCTTGTCGACGACGCTGCTGAGGATCACCTTCCCGATCTTCTTCGCGCGCAGCTCCTGAGGGACCGGAGGAAAGCCGACGAGCGCATCGATCTTGCCCTCCGCCAGTTGCCGCATCGACTCGGCGGGCGGCTGGATCACCCACTTCACGTCACGCTGTGGATCGAGCCCGACATGCGAGAGGATCGTCGAGACGAACAGCTGGTGCGCGCCGCTCTGATCGGGGACGGAGATGACCTTTCCCTTGAGCTCCTTGATCGCACGGATGCCGCCGCTGGTGAACAGTTCGAAACAGCCCGGATGGATGCCCGCCAGCATGACGACCGGCGCGCCCTTCTCGACCTGGACCACAAACGGCGCGATGAATGCGATCGAAATGTCGACGTCTCCCGCGGCGAGCCTCGGGTAGATGTGGGCGGGGCCGGACTCTTTCACGTACTGCACATCGGAAAAGCCCTCGGCCGGCAGAAGGGTCTCCGCCACGTATTGCGGAGCCACGCAGATTCCGCCGATCTGCATCAGGCGGATGCGCTTCGTCTCGGGTGGAGGCTCATCGGCAAAGGCGGCGGAAATCGGACCGAGTGTCCCGGCTGCGCCCAAGAGCGCAGCGTCGCGCATGAATTCGCGTCGCGTGATCATGATGTTCAGCTCCTTGCCCCGCCGCCGGCTGCCCATGCCGTCCGTGTCAGGGCTTGAATTCCCTCTTCAGTTCGTTCAGGAAACGCCAGTCGGTGCACTTTACCCGATCGAAGCCGGGCATGTCCTGTATGCTTGTTTTCGATGCCGAAGAGTGGAATTGTCAAAACCCTCGTCTGGGCGCTCGCCCTGGCGCTCGCTCTCGGGATCGGCTGGTGGGCGTACCGCACGGTCAAGAAAAGCGAGCTGGAGAAAACGACTCTCCTGCTCGTGCAGGACTCCACTTTGCTCTTGCGCGAAGCGCTCGGCCTCGTCGCCGCCGGCCCCGAAGTGCGCAGCCGGCTCGAGGCGACCTTCGCAACGTTGCAGACCAGCGTGCAAAGAGTGCAGAAGCTCGATGCATCGCTCAATCCCCCTCTGGTGCGCGCCGCCGACGCCTACGTGACCGACGTGCATGCCTTCCTCCGCCGCCAGATCGATACGCACAAGGCACGCGATGCAGTGCGCGCCGACATGACCGAGCTCTCAAATCATCTGCGCTCGGCGGGCGAGCGCTCCTCGGCCTGGATCGGCCGCGCGCTGGAGCTGAAGAAGCGCATGGAAAAGGACTTCTTCGACTACCGATTCGCCTCCGGCGGCCTCGACAAATCCTTCGGCGCCCTGCGCGAAACGCGCAAGGCTTTCGAGCCCCTCGCCGTCAATGCCGCGGTCGTCGACGAGCTGCTGATCATCGAAGCCCAGGAACGCGTCAAGGCGGCTTCGGCGCAGCTGGCGACTGACGTCGAGAAGACGCGGCAGCTGCCTTTGCCGAGGTAGGGCCGCCCGCCAAAGAGAGCGCAAATGGGGACCTCTCGCCGGCATCGAAGTGCGCCTCATCGACCTGCCATCCGAGCGTCGGCCTTGCTCGGGCTCCAGAAAATAGACATATTCAAGGATCTGAGCGGGCAAACCCTCCGCGCCATTGCCGATCGATGCAAGTGGAGCCGCTACAAACGCAACCAATATGTGATCCGCCGCGGCGGAGCAGATCGAGATGTCTATTTCGTTGTTGCGGGCATGGTTCGCGTGACCGCGGAAGGCTGGCGCGGGCACCGAATCATTTTTCGGGACGTTCCAGCAGGCGAGTTGTTTGGCGAGCATTCCGCCATTGACGGCCGCGCTCGCATCGCGGACGTACTAGCTGTGCAGGAGTCGCTGATTGCTTCGATGCCGCCGGATGCATTCCGGGCGCTCCTTGCGAGGCACGTCTCGGTGCGGGAGCGCGTGTTGCGTCGTTTGACCGGATCCGTACGCGAACTGGCAGATCAGGTCCTCGACCTAGGCGTCAAACGCGTGCCGTGGCGGATCTGGGGTGAGTTACTTCGACTCGCGCGCCTTGCGGGCGTCGACGCCAACGCGGCGCGTATTGATCCCCCACCAGCCCACCAGGAGATCGCCAGCCACATTGGAACCTCTCGCGAGCAGGTAGCGCGCGAGTTCTCCAGATTGTATCGCGAAGGCGTTCTTGCACGCGAAGGTCGCTCACTGGTGGTGCGCGATGTCGGTGCGCTGGAGCAACGGATTGCCGATTCGCGCACCGAGCAGGAGCAGGTTGGTCAAGCCTCCGTAGATGAGACGCACGAAATACCTACCATCGCTTTTGCGCGTCAGCGTCGCGCCGTACTGGTTGCGCAGGCGGCTGGCGCGGTCGGGATGATGGAGCGCGATGAGGAGCGCACGGTTAAGCGATGGCGGGCGTACCTGGCGGACGCAATGTCGGGGGCGATTCCGCTCCATTCCGGACGTACCTTCCCGCGAGAGCTTGAGCACGGGTTTGTCGCTGAATTCCCAGAAGGAAGACTCGCGCTCAAGTGCGCTTTCGAATTGCTTAATGCGACCGTAAAGAGCCACGCCGAGGCAAAGCAGCCGTTGCGTATTCGGA
>DASYPC010000217.1:0-5817 GCA_036007105.1 Burkholderiales bacterium
ATCCGGCTTTTCGAACAGGCGGCGACCCGTTTCCACGATCGGCGCGCCTGAGGTCGCGCCGATCACTGCGCGCGCGACGCCGCGTTCGCGGTCTTCCAGCGCGCCGCCGATCGCCTGCGCAAACTCGCCCGCCTTGCGGCAGAACTTCCACCAGCCGAAGCGGGCCTTGGATCCGTGCTTCTGCAATCGGATCGAGACGACGATCTCGCCGCTCGCGAGGCCCGTGGAAAACAATCCGGTCACGAAGCGATCGAGCGGAATCTCCCTTCGTCCATTCGGCCCGGCGACGATCGCGACGCCGCCGAGAAGCGCGAGCGCGCTCGGCCAGTCGGCGGCCGGATCTGCGTGCGCAAGGCTGCCGCCGATCGTGCCGCGATTGCGCACCGCGCGGTAAGCGATCCTCGACGCCACTTTTTGCAGGAACGCGCCGGTCGGGCCGGGAACGCGGCCGTCTTCGATCTCGGCATGCGTCACGCAGCAGCCGAGCGCGAGCGTATCCCCGTCCTCCCGGAGGGTCCTCAGCTCCTCGAGCCGGCGAATATCCACCAGCAGCCTGGGCTGAACCACGCGCAGATTGAGCATCGGGCCGAGGGACTGCATCCCGGCGGCCACTTTCGCGCCTTCGCTCGAAAGAAGCTTCACCGCATCGCTGACGTCGCGCGCGCGCTCGTATTCGAAGGCGCAAGCCTTCATCTGCCGGCCCTGGCGAGCGCTTCGACGATGCGCCGCGGGGTGATGGGTGACTCGGTCATCTCGACGCCGAGCGCCGCCAGTGCGTCGTTCACTGCGTTCGCGATTGCCGCGGGCGGCGCGATGGCGCCGCCCTCGCCGATGCCTTTTTGCCCGAAGCGCGTGTAGGGGGAGGGCGTCTCGAGATGGCTGATGCGGATCGAAGGCACTTCGGTCGCGCTCGGCAAAAGATAATCCGCGAGCGTCGTCGCCAGCGGCTGGCCCTGCTCATCGAATGGCATTTCCTCGTAGAGCGCCGTGCCGATTCCTTGCGCGGTGCCGCCGTAGATCTGTCCCTCGACGATCATCGGATTGACCAGAGTGCCGCCGTCCTCGACGATCACATAGTCGAGGATCTCGACCTGACCGGTCTCGGTATCGACCGACACCTTGGCTGCGTGGCATGCGTAGCTGAAGGTCCCGGTGTCGACCTTGGCCTTGTAGCCTGCGGTCGCCTCGAGGCCCGCAGGATCGATGTCCGCCGGAAGCAGCTGCGGCTTTCGATACCAGACGTGCGCGATCTCCGCCAAGGACAGGCCCCGATCGGTTCCGGCGACGCGCGCATGGCCGCCCTCGAGAAGAATGTCCGACGCGGCGACCTCCAGCAGCTTGGCGGCGATCGCCTTGACCCGGCCGCCGATGACATCGCAGGCGGCTGCGACGGCGCCGCCCGACATCACCATGCTGCGCGAACCCCAGGTGCCGGTCGAGTAGGGGGTGAGCGCGGTGTCGCCGTGCACCAGGCGGACGTTCTGCGGATCGACGCCGAGGACGGTATGCGCGACCTGCGCGAGCGTCGTTTCCATGCCCTGGCCGTGCGAATGCGCGCCGAGGCGCAGCTCGAGCACGCCATCGGGGGTGAGCCGCGCCGCGCATTGCTCATGTCCCGGCACCATCGGGATGCCCCAGCCGTAGTAGACCGAAGTGCCGTGCGCTGCCTGCTCGCAGTAGATCGAGAAGCCCACACCGATTCTTCGCGGATCCTGCGCGGAACTCTCCGCCTGCAATTTTCGAACGGCGGCGACATCGATCGACGCGGCGGCGCGGCGCACGGCTTGCGGATAGTCGCCGCTGTCGAAATGCTTCTTCGTAATGTTGTCGTACGGCATTTCCGACGGCTGCACGAGGTTCGCGAGGCGCACGTCGTACGGCTCCATGCCGAGCTCGCGCGCCACTGCGTCGATCATGAGCTCGAGCGCGAAGCACACGCCCGTTCGCGCGACGCCGCGGTACGGAAGGATCGGCGCCTTGTTCGTCGCCACCGACCAGGTTCGGCAGCGGTAGCGCTCCATCTTGTAAGGCCCGGGCAGGATTGAGCTCACTTGCGCGGCCTCGAGGCACGCGGAGAACGGATACGACGAATACGCACCCGAATCCACGGTCGCTTCGCAATCGATCGCGAGCAGTCGCCCGCGGTCATCGGCATAGACCGTGATGTCGTAGTGGTGCTCCCGGCAATTTGCGCCGGCGGAAAGCTGCTCGCGCCGGTCCTCGATCCAGCGCACAGGACGGCCGAGCTTGCGGCAGAGCCATGCAAGGCAGACTTCCTCGGGAAGCAGGATTCCCTTGTAGCCGAAGCCGCCGCCGACGTCCGGCGCGATGACGCGAATCGCGCCCTGGTCGATGCCGAGGCACTCGGCGAGTCCCGCCCGATTGAGGTGCGGCATTTGCGCCGCGCTGTACAGGACGAGCTGGTCGAGCCGCTTGTGCCATTCGCACACGACGCCGCGCCCCTCGAGGGGCGACATGTGTTGCCGCGCAGTGCGAATCGAACGCTTGACCTTGACGCGGGCTCTCGCCTCGATCGAGGCGATGTCGTCATCCACGAGGGACTCGAGGAAGACGTTGTCGCCCCAGTGCTCGTGCACGAGCGCCGGCGGGTTCTTGCGCGCCTGCACCATGTCGACGACCGCCGGCAACTCCTTGAGCTCGAGCTCTACCTCGTCGGCCAGGTCCTCCGCCTGCGCGCGAGTCGGCGCGACGCACATGGCGATGAGCTCGCCGACTTGCCTGACCTTGCCGCGGGCGAGGACCGGCTGCTCCGAAGTTTTGAACCCCTTGAGCGCGGAGACCGCCCGGATTGGACGGACGCCGGCGAGATCTTCCGCAGTGAAGACGCGATCCTCCTTGCCTCGGGGCCTGATGATTTGCCCGAGGACCGCGTGCGCCATCGGCGATCGCACGAAGGCGACCTCGAGCATTCCGGGAAGCCGGAGGTTCGCGACGTATTCCGCTTCGCCTCGCAGGAAGCGCCGGTCTTCCTTGCGCGGAAGACGGGCTCCGACGCCTTTGTTGGTCACACGGTCCGGGGCTTTGCTCAGGCCGCTTGGGCGAGAGGCGGGAGGATCGAGGCGTCGGCGTCGTGGCGCCGGCCCGCGCGCAGACAGAACTGCGGGCGAAGCATGCGATCGGCACGCAGTTTGTTGCCCTCGTTGTCGCGCAGTGTCCAGTCGCCGCGCTCGTCGTGCAGCACGGACACGTCGGCCTCGACGCCCGGACGCAGGCTGCCAAGCTGATCCTCCATCCGCAGCATTTCCGCCGGATGGGTCGTCACCATCGGCACGATTTTCTCGAGCGGCACGCCAAGCGCCAGCATGGAGCTCATCGCGGATGCGAGCGAGAAGCGAGTGCTGCCGAAGAACATGTGGTCCTTGTCCGGATGCGAGTCCGGCGTTCCCCGCGGCTGCGGCACGCGCGTGTTGTAGCCGTGCATGTCCGCGCCGAGCGTGTCGGGCAGGATGCCCGCGTCGAGTGCGATGCGCGCCATGCGGAAGCTGAAGTGCGAGCCGTGGCCGACGTCCGTCTTCAGCCCTCGCGCGAGCGCTTCCTGGACGATCGGATGGATCTTGCCCTGCCGGTTGACGAAGCCTCCGGGATGGCGCGTGAACGGGTGGGCGATGATGTCGCCGGGCTTGAGGAGCGGCACGACCTGCTCGAGGATCGTGTCGGGATCGACGCCGTTCGCGCCGGACTCGGGGAGTCCCCACATCTGGCCGAAGTGGATATAGAGCGGCAGGTCGGCGCGCTTTGCGATCTCCGACGCCTTGCGCAGGACCTCGGTTCCCCAGCGCGCGAACCCGCCGAGCTCGGCGTGCGCCTTGAAGCCCTTGACGATGTCGCGGTTCTCGAGCGCGCTCTTCACGGTGGCGTCGACATCGACGCAGTCGGGTTTGTAGAGGGCCGGGTAATAGTGCCCTTCCATGCCGCCGACCAGATACGAAGAAAGGAAGGCGAGCACGCGGCTCTTCTTCGCGTTGACGACGAACTCGCGAAACGCCGGCAGCGTCATGCAGGAAGGGCCGCCCTGATCGACCAGCGTCGTGACGCCCGACCGGACGCCGCAGAGGTCGGCCTCGAGCCCGAAGCGGCCGGTGACGAACTGGAATACGTGCGCGTGCGTGTCGATCAGCCCGGGTAGCACGAGCTTTCCGGAGACGTCGATCGTTTCCTTTGCGCTCGAGGGTGCGACCGCGGGCAGAACCGCGGCGATGCGAGCGTCCTTGATGGCGACGTCGTGGATACCGTCCACGCCCTGCGCCGGATCGATGACGCGCCCGCCGCGCAGCAGGAGGTCATAGAGCATGAAAGAATTCTACGCTGGAACGCGGTACGTGCGCCAAGGCGCAGCGCGATCGATCATCCTGGAGAACTGAGATTTTCGAAGTAGAACGGAGCGTCAATATCCTGCTTCGCGATCCACCACTTCCCTGAGCGGCTTGCCGTCGAGGAAGCGGCCGAGATTGTCCGCGAAGAGGCGCGCAACGAACCGGTCGCGCTGCGGATGCGGGCCGCCGATATGGGGCAGCACGATGATCCCGTCGGTGGTCCAGAACGGATGGTCCGCAGGCAGCGGCTCCTGACGGAACACGTCGAGCACCGCGCCGGCGATTTTCTTTGCGCTTACCGTGGCGACCAGGTCGTCGTCCTTGATGACATGGCCGCGGCCGAAGTTCAGCAGCCAGGCGCTGGATTTCATCATCGCCAAACGCTCAGCGTTGATGAAGTTGTCGGTCTGCGCCGTCGCCGGTAGCAACAGCAGCACGAAATCGGATTCAGCAAGCACCCGGGGCGTGCGATCCGGCCGCAGAACCTCGGCGATATCGGGCATCGGCTGCGGACGACGGCGCGTGCCGATCACGCGCAGGCCGAGCGCGGCGGCGATGCGCGCGACGTCCTGGCCGATGGCGCCGAGCCCAAGGATGCCGAGTGTCTTCCCGGTCAGCGGCTGCGCGGCGCTATGCACCCATTTGCCGCGCTTCTGATTCTCGACTGCCAGCGCGTAGGGTTTCGCCACGTAGAGCACGGCGCCGATGATGTTTTCCGGCATGGATTCCTGATGCGTGCCGCGGGCGCAGGTCAGCGTGAGATTGGATGGCAGATCGGGCAGCGCGATCCAGCCCTCGACTCCGGCGGTCATCGCCTGCGCCCAGCGAAGCTTTGGCATCGCCGGCAGCACACCCACGGGTGCACCGTAGGCCATCAGCGCCTCCGTGCGAGCCATCTGCTCCGCGGAAGGTTTTTCCTTGCGAGGCAACGTGTCGACTACGACGCGGTCTGCCAGGCCGGCGGCGTTGATCGCTTCCAGATACGCCGCGGTCGAGTCGGTCCAGAGCAGGACATGGGTGCTGCTGCTGGTCATGAGCTCTTCAGGCGCATCCGTCCGAGGTAGTCACGCTTTCCGACCGGAGCTCCCTTGGAGCGCAGGATGTCGTAGGCCGTCGTCGCATGGAAGTAGAAATTCGGCAGCGAAAAGGACAGCAGGAACTCTTCGGTCGTAAACGGCACCTTGGTGCCGCGAATCTCGAAGATCACGTCGCCACCGGCGCGCTCGTTCACCGCTTCAGGCGGAAGTTCCTGCAGCGTTCGCTGCGCATCGGCGACGAGCGCCTGCAACTCCTGGTAGTTCTGGGTGGCAAGGTTCTGCGGCGGTCTGAAGACGCCCTGCTGAATCCCCTCGATTGCGCCGACCGAGTGGTGCACGACCGACTGGATCTGGAAGCGGAACGGCAGCATATCGGCGTAGAGGCGCGTCTCGACGATCTCATCGAGCGCGAGGTTGCTCTCGCGAAAATGCGCCTGCGCCTTGTC
>DASYPC010000218.1:0-4057 GCA_036007105.1 Burkholderiales bacterium
GCGGCAGTACGGCGTGGCGGTCAAGTGCGCGACGATCACGCCGGACGAGGCGCGCGTGAAGGAATTCGGGCTCAAGCAGATGTGGAAGAGCCCGAACGGCACGATCCGCAACATCCTCGATGGCACGATCTTCCGCGAGCCGATCATCTGCCGCAACGTGCCGCGGCTGGTCTCGCACTGGTACAAGCCGGTCGTTGTCGCGCGCCATGGCTTCGGCGACCAGTATCGAGCGACCGAGCTGCGCTTCGAGGGCGCGGGCACGCTGAAGATCTCGTTCCAGCCGGCCGACGGCGGAAAAATCGACGAGCGCGAAGTCTTCCAGGCGCCGGGCGCAGGCGTCGCGCTTTCGATGTTCAACCTCGATGAATCGATCAAGGGGTTCGCGCGCGCCTGCTTCAACTACGCGTTGCAGCGCAGCTACCCGGTCTACCTGTCGACGAAGAATACGATCCTCAAGGTCTACGACGGCCGCTTCAAGAACCTGTTCCAGAAGATCTACGACGCCGAATTCAAGGACCGCTTCGCCGCCGCAGGCCTCACCTACGAGCACCGGCTCATCGACGACATGGTGGCCTCGAACCTCAAGTGGAGCGGCGGCTACCTGTGGGCATGCAAGAACTACGACGGCGACGTGCAATCGGACACCGTCGCGCAGGGCTATGGATCGCTCGGCCTGATGACCTCGGTGCTGATGTCGCCGGACGGCAAGGCGGTGGAAGCCGAGGCCGCGCACGGCACCGTGACGCGCCACTACCGCCTGCACCAGGAGGGAAAGCCGACCTCGACGAACCCGATCGCCTCGATCTACGCTTGGACGCGCGGGCTGCAGTATCGCGCCCGCATGGACAACACGCCGGTGCTGGAGGCGTTCGCGCTGCTGCTGGAAAAGGTGTGCGTCGACACGGTCGAGTCCGGGAAGATGACGAAGGACCTCGCCACCCTGATCCGGCCCGACCATCCGTACCTCAGCACCGACGAATTCATGGATGCGGTGGACGCCGAGCTGAAGCGGCGGATGCAATAGGCGCGCTCGTGGTCCGGCCATCGACCAGCGCCGCGGTGGGAATCTGGATGTTCACCGTCGCGTGCTGCATCGCGACGCTCTGGCTCGGCTACACCGTGCTGTTCGCGAAAGCGGTCAGCGGGATCCGGTCGCTGTTCTCGTCGGCATCCTGCGACCCTACGGAGACCCAGCTTGCGGCACCTATGTCTCGCGCCGGATTGCCGTGGCCCCGCGCAAGCGTTTCGTCCGCACGCGCGGCGACGGAAATCGGTCCGCCGAGCAGATCCTTGCCCTCGGCGTCGAGCGCCAGAAGAGCCCCGCATCCACGGCGGCCCGGAGGCACCGTAACGACCAAAGTCGCGCGCTTGCGGCCAAGGCCGAGCAGCGACAGCAGTTTTTTCAGCATGCGCCCCCCCCCTGCACGCGCGGTAGTGCAAATGTAGCCCATCGGAGCCGGGGTGCGAACTCGCATTGCGCCCCGCCGGTCAAACCGGCATGGGGCGTTTCAGCGGCAAGTACACGCGCAAGCAAGGCTTGAAGCGCACGTACGATTACGATCTCTCGGTGCTGAAGACGGCCGACGGTTTCAGCTGGGAAGCGAAGATTACCTATGCGGGCGAGTTGAAGGGCTCGCCGAGCGGCATCGTCCAGGTTGACCTAGAAGAAGCCGAGCGGGCGGCGCGCAGCGAAGTCGAGCAGGCGATCGAAGCCTTGACGGTGGTGCGGGAATAACCTATGCGCGCTCGGTGATCCGTCCGTTCGCGACGCGGACGTGATCGCCGACTGCGTGCGCAGGCGCTTCGCGCAGCGATAGCGTGCGATGCCGGCCATCGTCCATGCGCAGCGTGACGCGATACACCGTGTGCTTCTTCACGTGCCCCTCGATCGCGTTGCCGGCATAGGCCCCGCCTGCGGCACCGGCGATGGTGGCAACCGTCCTGCCACTGCCATGACCGATCTGGTTGCCGAGGAGGCCGCCTGCGACACCGCCCGCCACCGCGCCGACGCCCGAGGTTTGGCCCTTGACCTGCGCAACGCGGATCGACTCGATGACGCCGCAGTTCGTGCACGGCGCAGACGCAGGTGCCTGCGCCGGGGTGGGCGCCTGCGCCAGACTCTGCGCCGCAGGCGCCGGACGCTCCGCGGGGATTGAGCGGCTCGCATTCGGGTAGGTCGCGTTCGGATAGGTCGCGTTCGGATAGCTCGGGACGGCCGGGTTCGAGTAACCAGGGTTCGGGATCGTGCTCTGGGCGAGCGGATCGCCAGCCCGGGACTCTGCACCGGGGATCTTGCCGAAGATCGCGGCGACCCCCGCGATGCTGAACACGATCACGGCAAGCGCCGCGATCACCAGAAGGGGGTGCAACCGAGTCGGCATTGTCTTCATGCGGTCCTCCAGCACTCAATCGTAGAGTCTGGTGCTACGAGCGTATGTCGGCCGGAGAGGACCTCCGTGTCCAAGTTTGTCCTACACGACCCTTCCGGCTATTCAGCGGCTCGATTCGGGGCGAACGGAACCCGGAAAGTAACCGTGGCTCCCTTCCCGGGAACAGAGTGAACCGTGCACGAGCCGCCCAGCGAGATCGCGCGGTGCCGGATCCCCCGCATGCCGTGCACTGCCGTCTTGCCGTGCGCCGTATGGCTGAACCCCTGCCCGTTGTCCTGGATTCGCAATTCGATCCATTCGGTGCTGCAATGCAGCTCGACCTTGGCCTCGGTGGCTTTGGCGTGCTTTTGCACGTTGGTGAGCGCCTCTTGCGCGGCGCGGTAGCAGGCAATGGCGACGTCCTGCGCCGGGTCTGCCGGCTCGTCGTCGGGGCCGGTGAACGTGATTCGTATCCCCGCAGTCGACGCGACCTGCGAGGTCAGCGCCTCGAGCGCCGAAGTGAGCCCGAGATTCGAGAGCGCGCTCGGCGCCAGGCCTTCGATCACCCGGCGCTTGACCTGAACGCCCTGCTCGAGGAAGCCGTCCAGCTTCTGCAGCTTCTCCCGCAGCGCGGGAGGAAACGCCTGGCCCTGCCGCAGCAGCCATGCGACGTTCATCTTCGAGGCGGTCAGCAGCGCGCCCATCTCGTCGTGCAGCTCGCGCGCGAGGTTGAACCGCTCGCTCTCCTGGACCTGCTGCAGGTAGGTCGCGAGCTCGCTCAGCTCGAGCGTGCGATCGCGCACTGCGCGCTCCAGCCGCTCGCGCTCGCCCTCCGCATACGCGGCGTGACGCCGCTCGGTCTCGATCGCGCGGGCCGAATAGCGCAGCAGCAGCAGGAAGAGAACGAGGATGAGAAGGATCACGCAGATGACGACCGCCGCGACCACCGTCAGCGACACGCGCCAGCTGTCCTGGAATTTCGCGAAGCGCGACTCGTGCAGCCGCTCCAGCCGCTCCACATCCTCGCGCAGCTCGTCCATGACGACCTTGCCACGCCCTCCCTGGATCACCGCCTGCGCGCGCAGCGCGTCGCCCTTTTTCACCAGGTCGATCGTCAGCGCCCAATGCGCGAACAACCGCTCGAGGTTGGCGTCGACGCCTCGGTAGAGCGCGCGCCCTTCGTCGTCGCTCGCGGTCAACCGCGCCAGATCCTTGCGCATGCCGGGAAGTCTCGCCAGCGCCAGCGTATAGGGCTGGAGGTATTGCACGTCGCCCGTCAGCGCATAGCCGAGCTGCCCCGTCTCGGCATCGACGAGCGCCAGCCGCAGCTCGCGCGACTGGGTCGTGATGGCGCGAGCGGTGGAGACATCCTCGAAGCTTCGATCCAGCCGGTCGAAGCCCGCCAGTGCGATGCAGAACGCGAGGATCGCGATCGCAGCCGCCGCCGGCATCGTCCACGGAGAGGTCGCGATGCGGCCGAACAGCACTTCGCCCTGTGCCTCGAAGGTTTTCAGTGCCTCGCGCCAGGCGATGGCGGCGGCGGACGTGCGGATGCCGGGCATGTGTGGAGGGCTTTGGCGGTTGGGGAACGATATCACCTTCGATGGGGTACGATACGCGCTGGAAGGATCCTGTCCCCGCGATGTCCATGGACAAGCACCGGATCGTCCTCGTCGACGATCACGAAA
>DASYPC010000219.1:0-2927 GCA_036007105.1 Burkholderiales bacterium
GCCAGGGCACGACGCGGTCGCGGAAGAAGCTCGTCCAGCCGTCGAACAGCACCACGACCGGCAGGTCGTCGCGAACCAGATGCTCCTGGTGCCACTGCGGCACCCTGGCTTCGGCGGAGAGCTTGAACCAGTAGAAGCCGGAGCCCGGCAGCGTCAGCAGGTACGGCAGCTCGCCGATCGGCGGGAACGGCGTCTGCCCGAACAATTCGACCGGCACGCGTCCCTTGAAGCGGCGCAGGTCGAGCTCGACGGGTTGCGCCGTGCGCCCCAGGTTGGCGACGCAGAGGATCGACTCCTCGGCCGTTTCCCTCAGGTACGCGAGCACCTTGCGATTGCCCGGCCGCAGGAACGTCAGCCGCCCGCGCCCGAATGCGCGGCTCGTCTTGCGCGTCGCGAGCACGCGGCGCATCCAGTTGAGCAGCGAATTCGGCTCGCGCAGCTGCGCCTCGACGTTGACCGCCTCGTAGCCATAGATCGGGTCCATGATCGGCGGCAGATAGAGCCGCTGCGGGTCGGCGCGCGAGAACCCGGCGTTGCGATCCGGGCTCCACTGCATCGGCGTGCGCACGCCGTCGCGATCGCCGAGATAGAAATTGTCGCCCATGCCGATCTCGTCGCCGTAGTAGATAATCGGCGAGCCGGGCATCGAGAACAGCAGACTGTTCATCAGCTTGATCCGGTCGATGTCGTTCTCCATCAGCGGCGCGAGGCGCCGGCGGATGCCGAGGTTGATGCGCGCGCGCGGATCGGCCGCGTACATGCGGTACATGTAGTCGCGCTCGCTGTTCGTGACCATCTCGAGCGTCAGCTCGTCATGGTTCCTGAGGAAGATCGCCCACTGGCAGGCCTCGGGAATCTCCGGGGTCTGCTGCATGATCTCGACCACCGGGTGGCGGTCCTCCTGCGCCATCGCCATGTACATGCGCGGCATCAGCGGGAAGTGGTACGCCATGTGGCACTCGTCGCCTTCGCCGAAATACTCGCGCACGTCCTCCGGCCACATGTTGGCTTCCGCGAGCAGCAGCCGGTTGCGGTAGTTCGCGTCGACGAGCGCGCGGATCTGCTTGATGACCGCGTGCGTCTCGGGCAGGTTCTCGTTCGAAGTGCCTTCGCGCTCGATCAGGTACGGGATCGCGTCGAGCCGGAACCCATCTACGCCCATGTCGAGCCAGAAGCGCATGATGCGGAAGACCGCCTTCAGCACGTGCGGATTGTCGAAGTTGAGATCGGGCTGGTGGCTGAAGAAGCGGTGCCAGAAGAACGCTTTCGCCTCGTCGTCCCAGCTCCAGTTCGATTTCTCGGTGTCGGTGAAGATGATGCGCGTCCCGGCGTAGCGGTCGTCGCGGTCGCTCCAGACGTACCATGCCCGCTTTTTCGAGCCGGGAGGCGCGCGGCGCGCCGCCTGGAACCAGGGGTGCTGGTTGGACGTGTGGTTGAGCACCAGCTCGGTGATGACGCGCAGTCCGCGACGGTGCGCCTCCCGCACGAACGCGCGGAAGTCCTGGCGCGAGCCGTAGTGCGGGTGCACGTTGTGATAGTCGGCGATGTCGTAGCCATCGTCGCGCAGCGGCGACGGATAGAACGGCAGCAGCCAGATCGTGTCGACGCCGAGCTCCTGCACGTAGTCGAGCTTCTGCGCGAGGCCGCCGAAATCGCCGATGCCGTCCTGGTTGGAGTCGAAGAATGCCTTGATGTGCAGCTGGTAGATGACCGCGTCCCGGTACCAGAGCGCGTCGTCCGCCGGGGCCTGCATCTGCACTTCGCGCGGTGCGTCGGAGGGCTTCATCGGCGCGCTCGCTACAGGAAGTAGTCGAAGTCCTGCTCGCGGTGCACGCGCGTGAGCACGCGGAAAACGTGCGCCGGGACCCGCTTCGGATCGAGGCGCACGAAATTGCGCGCGCCCTGCCACAGATAGCGCGCCCCGGTGAGCAGGTCGTGCACCTGATACTGCGCGTCGGCCGCGACGCCAAGCGCCGCGAGATCCAGCTCGACGAAGCCTTCCTGCACGTGGTGCGGATCGAGATTCACCACGGTAACGATCGCGTTGCCGCTCGCCGGATCGACCTTCGCGTAGCACAACAGCTGCCCGTTGTCGGTGCCGAAAAAGCGCAGGCCACAGTCGGACCGCAGCGCCGGGTTTTCCCGCCGGATGCGGTTCACCACCGTGATGAAGCCGGCCAGGCTGTCGGCGCGCTCGAGATCCCAGTGACGCAGCTCGTACTTCTCCGAATCGAGATACTCCTCGCTTCCCGGCTCGCGCGGACGGTGCTCCATCGACTCGTAGGCGGGCCCGTAGATGCCGTAGCTCGCGGCAAGCGTTGCGGCGAGGACGAGCCGCGCCATGAACGCAGCGCGTCCGCCGTATTGCAGCGCCTCGGTGAGGATGTCGGGCGTGTTCGGCCAGACATTGGGGCGGAAATACTCGCGGCCCGGGCCGTGCGCAAGCTCGAGGAAATATTCGGTCAGCTCGTGCTTCGTGTTGCGCCACGCGAAATACGTGTACGACTGCGTGAAGCCGATCTTCGCCAGGCGGTGCATCACCTTCGGCCGCGTAAAGGCTTCGGCAAGGAAAATCACGTCGGGATGCGCGCGCTGCACCTCGGCGATGGCCCACTCCCAGACCGGAAAGGCCTTGGTATGCGGATTGTCGACGCGAAAGATGCGCACGCCTTCGCCGATCCAGAAATCGATCACGCTCTTCAGCTCCGCCCACAGCGCTTTCCACTCGCCAGTGTCGAAGTTGAACGGGTAGATGTCCTGGTACTTCTTGGGAGGGTTCTCGGCGTACTGCACGGTGCCGTCGGGGCGCCAGCGAAACCACTGCGGATGCGCCTTGACGTAGGGATGGTCGGGCGCGCACTGAAACGCGAGGTCGAGCGCGATCTCGAGCCCCAATCCTTTTGCTTTCGCGACGAGCCGCCGGAAGT
>DASYPC010000220.1:0-2183 GCA_036007105.1 Burkholderiales bacterium
GAAACCGGCGGCGAGCGCCTCGATCAGCTCGAGCCCGACAGTTTCCGCTACGAGATTCGCACCAGCGGCGTGAAAGCGTAGCGTTGCGAAGCATCCTCCTTGCGCTGGCTGCGGTGTGGACTACCGCCGCAGCAGCGCAGGAGCTCAAGCCCTGGACCGGGGGCGGCACTCCCGCGCTCGTCCTCGAGGATCTGGACGGCCGGCTGCATCGGCTGGAGTCCTATCGCGGCAAGGTCGTACTGATCAATTTCTGGGCGACCTGGTGCGAACCGTGCCGCGAAGAAATGCCCAGCATCGACCGCCTGCAGCGCTCGATGAATGGCCGGCCGTTCGTGGTGCTGGCGGTAAACCTCGCCGAGCCGCATTCGCGCATTCGCACGTATCTGGAGAAGACTCCGGTCGGCTTCACGGTTCTTATGGACCGCGACACTTCCGTTGCAAAGGCCTGGAAAGCACGCATCCTGCCGGCGACGTACGTCGTCGGTCCCGACGGTAGAATCCGCTACTCCTACGTAGGAGAACTCGATTGGTCGCAGGAGAAGGTGCGGCGCGCGATCGCCGCCCTGCTGCCGCCCTGAACGTTGTCCCGACCCTCGCGGCGGCGCTGCTTGTCGCGCTCGCCGCGCATGCGCAGGATCCGGAAGTCCGCGCGCCATTCATTACGACTCCCGAAGACGTCGTAGAGCGAATGCTTGCGTTGGCGGGAACCGGCCCTGCCGATCATGTGGTGGATCTGGGCTCCGGAGACGGCCGCATCGTGATTGCGGCGGCAAAGCTGCACGGCGCCCGGGGTCTCGGTGTGGACATCGACGCAAAGCTGGTCGAGATTTCGCGCGACAACGCGAGACGTGCGGGCGTCGCGAACCTGGTCGAGTTTGAGGAGCGTGACGTGCTCCTCACCGATCTTTCGCGCGCGACGGTCGTGACGATCTACCTTCTGCCGTCGCTGATCGACCGCCTGCAGCCCAAGCTGCTCGACGAGCTTCGTCCAGGCGCTCGCATCGTCAGCCATGCTTTTGCGATGAAAGGCTGGAAGCCCGATCGCGTGGAAAAGGTGTGGCTCCGCAGCCCGTACCTTAGGCAGGGCGACGAGAGCACGATCTTTCTCTGGATCGTGCCCGCGCAGGCGCGGGGCTCGTGGCGTGGCGGCGAATGGTCGCTCCGGGTGCAGCAGAATTTTCAGGAGATCGAGATTGAAGCGAGCGCAGGTGGACGGACCGTGCCGGTTACCGAGGCAAGGTTGGAAGGGACCGCAATCTCGTTTTCCGCTCCTGGGTTTTCGTTTCGCGGCCAGGTCGGGCCGACGACCATTGCGGGCGAGATGACGCGCTCGGGACGCACGTCACCCTTGTCGTTCTCAAAGGAAAGGTGAATGCGGCTGGCCGAGTGGCCGCCTAGATCACCTTGCCCGGGTTCATGAGCCCTTGTGGGTCGAACGCGCGCTTGAGCGTGCGCATCAGATCGAGCTCCAGCGCCTGCTTGTGGCGCTTGATCTCCTCGCGCTTGAGCTGCCCGATGCCGTGCTCGGCAGAGATCGATCCGCCGAGCGAAGCGACGACGTCATAAACGACCCGGTTTACTTCAGCCCGGCGGGGCACCAGCGACTGGTCGCCGACGTTGTAGTGCAGATTGCCGTCGCCGACGTGGCCGAAGATGTAGCTGTGTACACCGGGGAAGGCCGCGGCGAGCCCGGCTTCGGCGCGCTCGATGAGCAGCGGAATACGCGAGACGGCGACCGAGACGTCATGCTTGACGTTGGCAAATTGCGCCTCGGGAATGCTCTCGCGGATGCGCCACAGGGCAGCAGCCTGGAGGTGACTCGACGCGATCGCCGCGTCGCGCACCTGGCCGTGCTCCGCGCACTCGGCAAGAGCGGCCTCGAGCCGGCCCTGCAACGACTCGAACGTGCCGCTGTCTTCGACCTCGACGAGTACGTACCATGGATGTGGATCGCCGAGCGGATCCGGCGTAGCGGGGGTATGGCGGAGTACCGCTTCGAGACAGCGACGCGAAACGAGCTCGAAGGCGCTCACGCACTCACCCAGCCGCTCGCGCAGTCGCGCGAGCAGCTCGACTGCGCGATCCGGCGTCTCCAACCCGATCCATGCAGTCGCGCTGGCGGCCGGTTGTGTCCGCAGCTTCAATACGGCCGCGGTAATGATGCCGAGCGTGCCCTCGGCGCC
>DASYPC010000221.1:0-8216 GCA_036007105.1 Burkholderiales bacterium
CCGGGGATGTTCGTGGTGCGCGCCGACAGCCCGCACCGGTCGATCGCAGACCTCAGGGGCAAGCCGGTCGTCCTCGGTACGCAGGCGTCGGGGATCACCGCGCTGGGTCGCACGGTGCTCCAATCGCTCGACATTCCGGTGAAGGAGATCACGCTGGAGAAGGCCGCCGATGGCCCGGCGATGCTGCTCGACGGGCGCGCCGAGGCGCTGTGGGGCGCCGGAGTCGGATGGCCTGCGTTCATCGCACTCGCCAAATCGGGTGGGCGCTTCATCGGGCCGACCCGCGAAGAAGTCCAGCGCATCCTCGCCCGGCA
Organism: Burkholderiales bacterium; assembly: GCA_036007105.1. GTDB lineage: Bacteria > Pseudomonadota > Gammaproteobacteria > Burkholderiales > SG8-39 > 2-02-FULL-66-14. Next base: position 315 of record DASYPC010000221.1, read on the forward strand.
ACCTGCTCTTCAGGCGGTGACGCTCCCCGCTCGCAGCTACCCGGGGCAGGATGCGCCGCTTCCCTCGGTCGGCTCGTGGAGCTACGTGCTCGCGAAGCCCGACCTTCCGGACGAGACGGCCTACCTGCTTGCGCGCGCCATCCACCGTGCAGAGGGGCCGCTCGCGTCGCGCCTGGAGCAGGCGCGCGAAACCACGATGGCGAATACGGTCGCTGCCGCGCCGCGCGCCGACCTGATCCATGCCGGCGTGCAGAAATATCTGCGGGAAATCAAACTAATGCGTTGATTACGGGTTAAGTGGTATCCTTCCAACTAGTTGTCTAGTTGGGGGTGCGTATGGGCATTGTCGTCGGAGCGTTCGAGGCAAAGACTAAGCTAGCCGAACTCCTGGACAAGGTAGAAGCGGGCGACATCGTCACCATCACTCGACGCGGAAAGCCGATCGCCCGGCTGATGCCGATGGAAGTAGGCGACCGCGAGGCGCGCTTGCAGGAGGTGATCGACGAGATCATCCGCACGCGTAAAGGTAAGGACCGTGGCGCAAAACCGGGCGTGACCATCCCGGAACTGATCAAGGCGGGCCGCCGGTACTGATGGCGTTCGTTCTCGATTGCTCGGTGACGCTCCCTTGGTTTCTCGAGGACGAGCGGACCGCCTTCACGGATTCGCTACTTCTTGCAGCAAAACGCACAGAGTATTGGGTCCCGGGTATCTGGTATCTCGAATTCCCTAATGCGCTGCTGGTTGCCGAGCGCAGGCGCCGCATCGAGCGTTCGCGACGGCTCGAGGCATTGGATCAGGTCGGCAAACTGCTCCTGCGCGTCGATCCGGATCAAGTCGACATGCGTGCGATCAGCGCAGTGGCGGAGAAACACGATCTGAGCACTTATGACGCCGCGTATATCGAACTGGCTCTCCGGCGTGAATTCGGACTCGTGACACTCGACCAGGACCTGGCCGAGGCTGCCGCGAGCGAGGGCATCCCGGTGCAGTCACCCGGCCGCGCAAGCGCCTCCCAACGGCGCCGGCGCTACAATGTTTAGTATGTCTAGCCGGGTGACCTACTAAATCCATGGCCAAGCAGGTCTACGACGCCTCTGCGATCCAGGCCCTCAAGGGGCTGGAGCCGGTGCGCCGCATGCCCGGCATGTACACGCACACGATCCACCCGCTGCACCTGGTGCAGGAGGCGATCGACAACGCAGTGGACGAAGCGCTCGCCGGATTCGGCAAGCGCATCTCGGTGTCGCTCCTCAAGGACGGCTCCATCGAGGTCGCCGACGAGGGCCGCGGCGTGCCGGTGGACCTGCACCCGGTAGAGCACAAGCCCGCGGTCGAGGTGGCGTTCACGATGCTGCACGCGGGCGGGAAGTTCTCCCGTACCGGCGAGTCCGTGTACCACATCTCCGGCGGCCTGCACGGCGTCGGCGTCGCGGTGTCGAACGCGCTTTCGAAGCGCTGCGAAGTCACGGTCTATCGCGACGGGCAGAAGCACACGATCGCGTTCGAGGGCGGAGAGCTGAAGCAGAAGCTCAAGTCGGAGAGATCGAAGGAGGTGCGGCGCACGGGGACGGTGGTGCGGTTGTGGCCGGATCCGAAGTATTTCGATTCGCCGAACATCCCGCTCGCCGAGCTCGAGCATCTGGTGCGCTCGAAAGCCTACCTGCTGCCTGGGCTCACGACCGTGCTGCGCGTCGAGGGCAAGGACGACAAGAGCTGGAAATACGAACGCGGGATGACGCAGTACTTCGACTTCATGCTGCAGGGGCGCGAGCTCGTCGCGCCGCTCTTCACCGGCGAGCGGTATTTCGACGAGAGGGCCGCAGCCGATCTCGCAGAGATCGAGGCAGGCGAGGGCGCGTCGTGGGCGATCGGCTGGGTCGCGGACGGCGAGATCTTCGCCGACAGCCATGTCAACCTGATCCCGACCCGCTCCGGCGGCACGCACGAAGCCGGCTTTCGCAACGGCATCTTCGATGCGCTCGTCGCCTTCATGGAGACGCGCCAGCTCACGCCCAAGGGCGTCAGGCTGATCGCCGACGACCTGTGGAGCCGCGCGTGCTTCACGCTGTCGGCGCGTATCGTGCGCACCCAGTTCCACGGCCAGACGAAGGAAAAGCTCACGACGCGCCACGCGTCCAAGCTGCTCGAGCTGTGCGCGCGGGATGCGTTCGAGCTATGGCTCAACCAGCACCCGGACGAAGGCAGGAAGATCGTCGAGCTCGCGATCGAGCAGGCGCTGGCGCGGCTGTCCCGCGGCAAGAAGTTCGAGCGCAAGAAGTCGAGCGGCGTGGCCACGCTCCCCGGCAAGCTCGTCGATTGCGCCGCGGACGACACTTCGCGCAACGAGCTCTTCCTCGTCGAGGGCGATTCCGCGGGCGGCTCGGCGAAGGAGGCGCGCAACAAGGACACGCAGGCCATCCTGCCGCTGCGCGGCAAGGTGCTGAACACGATGTCGAAGGACGCGCGCACGGTGCTCGCCAACAAGGAGCTGCAGGCGATCGCCACCGCGATCGGCGTGGATCCGCATGGCCCGCAGGACGCACCCGATCTCTCCGGTATCCGCTACGGCAAGGTCATCGTCATGACCGACGCCGACGTCGACGGCGGCCACATCCAGGCGCTGCTGCTGACGTTCTTTTTCATGCATGCGCCGAAGCTCGTCGAAATCGGGCGCATCTACGTGGCCCAGCCGCCGCTTTTCAAGGTCGAAGTGCCTTCGCAGGGCAAGGGCAAGCCGGCGCGCAGGATGTATTGCCTCGACGACGACGAGCTCGAGGAAACGCTCGGCCAGCTGAAGAAGGAGAAGGTGAAGGAGGGCTCGTGGGAGATCTCGCGCTTCAAGGGCCTGGGCGAGATGAGCCCGGAGCAGCTCTGGGAAACGACCATGAATCCGGACACGCGGCGTCTGGTGCGCATGCAGCTCGATCCCGCGCAGCTGAAAAAAGCGCGCGAGACGTTCGAGCTGCTGATGGACTCGGGGGAAGCCGAGGGCCGCCGCAACTGGATGCGCGAGCACTGGAAGAGCGTGGAGGCGGACATCTAGGGAGGGTCGCCGTGGCAGCGAGGAAGAAGAAACAAAAACCGTTCTGGGAACGCGGCTACAACGGACATGTCTACTGGTTCGGAAAGAAGAAGCTCGGCAAAGTGACTCTGCACGGGGCAAAGGACGCGAAACACAGGTACACGTGGGAGGCCGCGGGCCGCGCCGGCGCCGCGGACGACCTCGTCAAGGCCAAGCGCGCCGTCGAGTTGCAGGTCGAGATGGCCGACAAACAACTGGATCTTTTCCCATGACACGAACCCTCGTATTTCTGGCCGCCTTGCTCGTCGTGGGTTCCGTGCAGGCACAAATGGAATGCCGGACCGACCCGCAGAGCCCGGATCTGGAATTCGTCCCGCAAGCGGGCAGCCGCACCCTCGTGTTCCGCGGCAAGCGCCCGGACCGTGAACTCGGGCGATCCTGCGTGCTCACGCTCAACTGCACCCTGCGCGGCGTGCCGAACACGGTCGACTACCTGATCATCCCGCAGCACGCGGGCGACCCGCCTGCCGTTTGGAACATCCGCCGCGTGTATTTCAAGTATCTCGAGGGCGGGGAGCAGAGCTGCACGGTGGCCGCGACGTCGGACCCGCGGCCGCCGCTCCCCGTGCCGCCGCCTTTCATCCGCACGCCCAAGAAGAACTGACCCGCCATGGACGACACCCGCACGCTCGATCTCTTCACTCCCGAGAACGGCGACGACGCGTCGCCGATCGAGCGCCACGCCGCGCAGGCGTACCTCGGCTACGCGGTGTCGACCGTCAAGGCGCGCGCGCTGCCCGAGATCGCCGACGGCCTGAAGCCGGTGCAGCGCCGCATCCTGTATGCAATGGGCGGCGCCAATGCGACGGGCTTCACCAAGTGCGCCCGTTACGTCGGCGAGGTGCTCGGCAAGTATCACCCGCACGGGGACAGCTCGACGTACGAGGCGCTGGTGCACCTCGCGCAGCCGTTCTCCATGCGCTACCCGCTGATCGACGGGCAGGGCAATTTCGGCTCGCGCGACGGCGATTCGGCAGCAGCCTATCGGTACACCGAGGCGAAGCTTTCGCGCTACGCGGAGCTGATGCTCGCGGAGATCGGCGAAGGCACCGTCGACTTCGTCAAGAACTACGACGGCAAATTCGAAGAGCCGGTGCTGCTTCCGGCGCGCCTGCCGTTCGGGTTGCTGAATGGCTCGTTCGGGATCCCGGTCGGCTTCTCGACGCGCATTCCGCCCCATAACCTGAAGGAAGTAGCGCAGGCGGCCGCGTACGTGATCCGCCACCCGCGTGCGAAGCTCGACGACATCCTGGAGCTGCTGCCGGGGCCCGACTTCCCCGGCGGCGGGCAGATCATCTCGCCGGCCGAAGAGCTGCGCCAGTCGTACGAGGCCGGCCGCGGATCGATCGCGATGCGGGCCCGCTGGACCACGGAAACGCTCGCGCGCGGCCAATGGCGCATCGTCGTGACCGAGCTGCCGCACGGCGTGTCGTGCCGCCAGGTGATCGAGGAGATCGAGGCGCTCGTCAACCCGAAGGCGCCGACCGGCAAGAAGGAAGTCTCCCAGGAGCAGCGTCGCCTGAAGCAGTTCGTGCTCGACCAGGTCGAGACGGTGCGCGACGAATCCGACCGCAAGTCGAGGCTGCGGCTCGTGATTGAGCCGCGGAGCTCGCGCCAATCGGCCGAAGAGACGATGAAGGCGCTGCTCGTGCATACGAGCCTGGAGACGCGCGTCCCGGTCAACCTCACGTGGCTGGGGCTCGATGGCCTGCCCGAAACGAAGGGCATCGTCGACGTGCTGCGCGAGTGGGGCGAATTCCGAGTCGGCACGGTGCGCCGCCGCACGCAGCACCGGCTGCAGAAGGTCGAGGAGCGCCTGCACATCGTGATGGGCCGCTTGATGGCCTACGCGAAGATCGACGAGATCATCAAGCTGATCCGCGCCTGCGACGACCAGGCCGAGGCGAAGCAGAAGCTGCGCGAGAAGTTCAAGTTCAGCGAGCGCCAGGCCGAGGACATCGTGAACCTGCGGCTCGGACAGCTCACGCGCCTGGACGGCGTGAAGCTGAACGAGGAGCGCAAGGGACTCGAGGCACAGCGCAGCGGCTTGAAGGCGATCCTCGGCGATGAGAAAGTGCTGCGCAAGCTCGTCGTCGACGAGCTCAACGAGGACGCGAAAGCCTACGGCGATGCGCGGCGCACGCTGATCAAGAGCGAGGAGCGCGCGGCGATCGGGCGCACGGTGGTCGAAGAGCCGATCACCGTGATCCTGTCGAAAAAGGGCTGGGTGCGCGCGCGCACCGGCCATGGCCTGGACATGAGCGGCGTGACGTTCAAGGACGGCGACGAGCGCTTCCTCGAGATCGAGTGCAAGACAACCGACGCGATCACGGTGCTGGCATCGAGCGGCAAGTGCTTCACGCTCGACGCCGCTGCGCTGCCCTCGGGCCGCGGCGATGGCGCGCCGGTGAATACGCTGGTGAATTCCGGCTCGGACCCGATCGTATGGGCCGCGATCGGGCGCCCGGACACCGCGCTGCTCGTCGCGAACAGCGGCGGCAACGGCTTCCTTTGCAAGCTCGGCGACCTTGCGACGAAGACGCGCCAGGGCAAGGATTTCATGGCGGTTCCGCAAGGCGAAAAAATGCTCGCGCCGGTGCGGGTGGCCGGAGCGAAATTCGCCGCTGCACTTTCGTCCGATGCGCGGCTGCTCGTCTTCCCGCTCGAGGAGATTCCGGCGCGGCCGAACGGCGGCGTCGGCGTGCAGCTGATCGCGCTCCCGCAGGGAGTCACGCTCGCTTCGCTCGCGGTCAGCGACGGCAGGGCGCTCGCCGTCTCGGGCATCCGGCGCAAGAACCGCGCGGTCGAGACGCTGGACGCCAGGCAGATCGCGGAGCACGAGGGCAAACGAGCGCAGCGCGGCAAGGTCTGCGACATCGGCTTCCGGCCCGACCGGCTCGGCGGCTGACGCGGCACGAAGGCCTTGCGGCCCCCCGCCTGGCTCTATCCGGTGCTTGCGCCGGCGAGCATTCTGCTCGCCGCGACACTCGCTTTCGCAGTCGGCCCCTCGCTGCCGACGTCGCTCGCCGGACTGCGAGACCTCGGGCCGTATTTCATCCTCGGCATCGCCGCCGCGGTGGCGTTCTGGTTCAACCGGGGCCGGGCGTTCGTCCTCGCAGCGTCGCTGCTCCTTGCCTATGGCGCCTTTCATGTCGCGCGCGACTATGCAAGCTCGGGCTTTGCGCCGATCGCCGTATACACGGCGATCGTCATCCTCGTCCCGCTCAACGCGCTGGGTGCGTTCCTCTTGCAGGAGCGCGGCGTATCGCATCACCACAACTATCGCTGGGTGCTGGTGGTTCTGCTGGAAGTCGTGCTGATCGCGTGGATCGCGAGCGCCGGGAAGAACGCTTTGTCGGGCAACATTTGGTACACCGTTCTCGATCATTGGCTGCTGAAGAGCCCACCGACACCCTGGCTTGGGAGGCTGCTCTTCGCGGCGGCCTTCGTCGCCGCGGTGTGGCGCGCGTGGCCTCGCAACGGGCCGCTCGACGTGGGCCTCGCTGCGGTTCTAGCTGCGTTCTTCATCGCTTGCGAATGGGCGCGCACCCCCGGTGCGTTCGGTGCGTTCCTCTCGGCTGCGGGGATCGTGCTGGTGGTCGCGCTGCTGCAGGAATCGCACCGGATGGCGTTCGGCGACGAGCTCACCGGCCTGCCGGCGCGGCGCGCGCTCGAAGAGGCGCTCGCGAGCCTGGGGCCGGCGTACGCGATCGCGATGCTGGACGTGGATCACTTCAAGCAGTTCAACGATACGCACGGCCACGACGTCGGTGACCAGGTGCTGAAGCTCGTCGGCGGCCAGCTCGAGCTGGTGGAAGGCGGCGGCCAGGCGTTCCGCTACGGAGGAGAGGAATTCAGTGTGCTGTTCGCCAACGGCAACGTGCGCGCCGCGCTGCCGCATCTCGAGAAAGTACGCAAGGCAATCGAAGGCTACGGGATGGCGGTGCGGCGCGACGATCGCCCTCGCGACGGCAAGGAAGGAACCGTGCGGCGCGGCGAGGGATCGGCCGAGATCGTGCTCTCGGTGACGGTGTCGATCGGCGTCGCGGGCTCGAACGCGAAGCACAACACGCCGGACAAGGTGATCAAGGCGGCGGACGAAGCGCTTTATCGCGCCAAGCAGGGCGGAAGAAATCGGGTAAGTCTGTAGAGGCTCGACGTTGTGAATCAGCGACAAAAGGCTGGCATGGCACTTGCATTTTCGCAGCCATGCGGGTCCGCGTCCGTGCGGACCCGCGCTTTCGCGAAAGGAGCAACAAGATGAAGACCCTCCATAAACAGAGCGTGATGCTGCTCGCCGCGCTCGCAGCCGCGCAGGTGGCGTTTGCCGCCGGTCCGGGAGCAGGCGCGGGTGCGAATGCCGGCGTGGGCGCGACCGTGGGCGCCGGCGCTACGCTGCCAGGCGGTAGCGTGAATATGAGCGGCGCGACGAGCATCGGCGCGGGCGCGGCTGCGCGAGCGACCGCTCCCACGACCGGACCTGGCATGAACGTCGGCGCCGCGGCCGACGCCGAGCCGAATGCGAAGGCCCTGGAAAATGCGAACGGGCAGTTCATCGAGGACCGCACGTTCGGACAGGACCGCGCGAACCAGCGGCGCAGTGCGCAAGGTGCGGCGAACGAGAAGGCGACACAGGCGCTGGAGGAGAAGGCGTCCGGCAGCGCTTCCGATCCGGGCAAAGCCGGGGCATCGGCTTCGACGAGTTCGTCGACCCGCGGCTCAACGACCGCGTCCGGTAAGCTGACACGCAGACCCGCGGCAGGCGCGTCGTCGAGCACGTCGATCACCGAGACGACCAAGCAGTAACAAAGCCAGAA
>DASYPC010000222.1:0-5579 GCA_036007105.1 Burkholderiales bacterium
TGTTGCAGGCCGGCAGCAGCTCCGCAACGCCGCCGTCGCGCAGCACGACATCGGCGAAGAACAGGTGGTGGTTGACGACGACCAAGTCGGCGGCGAGCGCGTCGCGACGGGCTCGCATGACGAAGCACTCGGCGTAGTCGGGGCATTCCTGTCCGAGGCAGTTCTCGCGCGTCGAGGTCGCGTGCTGCCACACCGGCGCATCCTCGGGCACCGTCGCAAGATCGGCCCGATCGCCGCTGCTGCTCAGCGCCGCGAACCGGGCGATCGTTCGCAGTTGCGTGGCTTCCTGCGGTGAAGAAAGGCGCGCTTCGCGCTCGGCGCGGCGCAAGCGATACACGCAGACATAGTTCGCCCGCCCCTTCAGCAGCGCGATGGTGGCGCCGGACGCGAGCGCCGCACGCACCGCCGGAAGATCGCGATCGTAGAGCTGGTCCTGCAGGGTCTTGGTGCCGGTCGAAAGGATCACCTTGCCCCCGGCCAGCAGCGCGGGCACGAGATACGCGATGGTCTTGCCGGTGCCGGTGCCCGCCTCGGCGCAGAACATGGCGTTGCGCTCGATCGCATCGAGAATCGCATGCGCCATTTCGAGCTGCTGCGGCCGCTCGCGGTAGCCCGGGATCGCAGCGGCAAGGGTGCCGTTTTCGCCAAAGGCTCGCGCCAGTGCCTGGAGGACGCGTGCGGTCACGGAGCCGGCCCCTTCAAGCAATTTCTTTCATTTCGTGGCAGAGTAGGTTTAAGTATGGCCTACAAAGTTTTGGTTCTGCTGATTTTTTGCGCCGCCGTGGCGGCCTGTGCCCCGCTCACGCGTGCCCCCGTCGATACGCGGGATTCATCCCCCCCGCTGGCGCGCAGGAGCGCGCCGTCCGCAGAACGTTCTGAGGCCCTGCTGCTCGCGCTGATGGCGCTCGGCGTGGACTACCGCAGCGGCGGTCGCTCCGCGGCGACCGGCTTCGACTGCAGCGGGCTCGTCGCTCACGTCTACGAGGAAGCATACGGCATCCGCTTGCCGCGGACCGTGAGCGCTCAGAGTGAGACCGGGCTCTCGGTAGGCGCGAAGGAGTTGGAGCCGGGAGACCTCGTCTTCTACGACACGCTCGGCCGGCCGTATTCGCACGTCGGCATCTACCTCGGCGACGGGAAATTCGTCCACGCGCCGAAGTCGGGGGCCACCGTGCGCGTGGAAAGCATGAAGGCCGTGTACTGGACCAAGCGCTTCAACGGCGCCCGCAGGATCGAACTCCCCCTCTAATTTCGCTTCGGATTGACCTGTCTCAAGAAGGATGAGAATGGTTCGTATTACTGTTGACTTGTGTGATGAGAATAATTATCATCTTTATTCAACTCCCCAGAAAAATCATAAATGCCTGTTTTCATTCAAAGAATCGCACTCCTGGCGTGCCTCTCTGCGCTTGCGGTAACCGCTGCCGCGCAAGAGAAGGTCCTCAATCTCTACTCCTCGCGCCACTATCAGACCGACGAGGCGCTCTACACTGAATTCACGCGCCAGACCGGCATCCGGATCAATCGCATCGAGGCGCCCGAGGACGCGCTGATCGAACGCTTGCGCAACGAGGGGCCGGCGAGTCCCGCGGACGTGCTCGTGACCGTAGACGCCGGGCGGCTCTGGCGTGCCGAGCAGCTCGGCATGTTCCAACCGGTGAAATCGGCCGTTCTCGAATCGCGCGTGCCCGCGCACCTGCGCCACCCGGACGGCCTGTGGTTCGGCTTTTCCACGCGCGCCCGGGTCATCGTCTACAACAAGGAGGCGGTGAAGCCGGGGCAGCTCCGCAGCTACGAGGATCTCGCCGACCCGCAATGGAAGGGCAAGGTCTGCATGCGCTCCAGCTCTAGCGTCTACAACCTGTCGCTCGCTGCGGCATTGATCTCCCATCTGGGCGAGCAGAAAACCGAGGACTGGGCGCGCGGTGTGGTGGGCAACTTCGCACGCGCACCGAAAGGCGGCGACACCGACCAGATCAAGGCGGTCGCCGCAGGCGAGTGTGCGCTGACGCTTGCAAACACCTACTACTACGCGCGCCTGGTGAAGTCCTCCAAGCCCGATGAGCGCGAGGCGGTCGCGAAGACCGGCGTCCTGTGGCCCAACCAGGACGGCCGCGGCACGCACGTCAACATCTCGGGTGCCGGCGTGCTGAAGAGCGCGCCGCACCGCGAGGAGGCCGTGAAATTCCTCGAGTACCTCGCCGGCAACGACGCGCAGCGCTACTTCGCCGACGGCAACAACGAGTACCCGGTCGTGCAGAGCGCGGCGATCGACAACGCTGCCCTCGCGGGGCTTGGCAGCTTCAAGCCCGACACGCTCAACGTCAGTGCGCTCGGGCGCAATCAGCCTGCGGCGCAAAAGCTCTACGACCGCGCAGGCTGGCGCTAGCCATGTACGTCTGCCTGTGCAACGGCGTGACCGAGCAGGACATCCGGCGTTGCGCACGCGAGGGCGCGTGCTCACTGGCGGATCTTGCGATGTGCGCGGGCGTCGGCGCGGGCTGCGGACGCTGCCGGGAGATGGCCGCGACGGTGCTCTCGGAAGCCGGGCAGCTCGAATCGGGCTCGCGCCCAGCAGCGCTCGCGCAGGCGGTCGGCTGAAACCGAGCGCGCATGCACGCTCGCGACACGCATGCATCACGGCAAGAGAAAACTGTCGAGCCGGCTGTCATGCCGCGCCGCATTCCGAGTGAGGAACTACTCGGCCGCGCCGGCCAGACAGTGATCGTGCATCGCGGCCGCGAATATCGCCTGCGGCAGACGCAAAGCGGCAAACTCATCCTGACCGCCTGAGCGCACTGCTCGCCTCCATGAGGAGCCCCCGCCCCGCGTAACGCGATTCCCGCGCGCGCAAGCCAGCAACCGCGCCGCATGGCGCAGCCAGCCAGCGCACCTTCCAACCCTAAAGGAGCTGGCTAAACGTGCAACATTTGATGCTAGATGCAGATGGGCAAGAGAGCCGCCCGGAAACCGTGATTGCGGCCCTGATCTTTCTGATGGCGCACTACGCGCGCACCGGCTGCCCTCGGCTCGCGATCTGCGTGTCGCGGCACATGCAATGCCTGGCCACGCATCCCGATGCCGCGCCGGTCATTCGCGACGTCTGCGCGGCACTGCACGGCCCGTGGAGCCTGGCGACCGGCGCAGACCCGGGCGAAACGGCGCTGCATTGAGGTTTGCCGGGACGAAGACACCGGATAGACTCTTCTTCGGCTCTTGACGACAGGAGAATGCGATGAAAGGCGACCGCAAAGTCATCCAGCACCTCAACAAGGTGCTCTTCAACGAGCTCACTGCGATCAACCAGTACTTCCTGCACGCGCGCATGTTCGGCAACTGGGGCCTGCGCAAGCTCGAGGAATACGAGAAGCAAGAGTCGATCGACGAGATGAAGCATGCCGACCGGCTGATCGAGCGCATCCTGTTTCTCGAGGGACTCCCGAACCTTCAGGATCTCGGCAAGCTGATGATCGGCGAAGACGCGCCTGAAGCGCTGCGAGGCGACCTGAAGCTGGAGCAGGACGCGCGGCCTCCGCTGCAGGACGCGATTGCCCACTGCGAATCCGTGCGCGACTACGTCTCGCGCGAGATCCTGGAGGACATCCTCGAGGGCGAGGAGCGCCACATCGACTGGCTGGAGATCCAGCTCGACCTGATCGAAAAGGAAGGGCTGCAGAACTGGCTGCAAAGCCAGGCGGGCGGCGCGTCCTGAAATCAGGATTCGCGCCCCAAGCCGCGCGCGAGCAGGTAGACCGGGATCAGGCCGACGGCGACGATCGCCAGCGCCGGGATCGACGCCTCGGACAGCCGTTCGTCCTTGGCGAGATTGAAGGTCTGCACCGCGAGCGTATCGAAATCGAACGGGCGCAGCGCGAGTGTCGCAGGAAGCTCCTTCATCACGTCGACGAAGACGAGCAGCGCGGCGGCCATCAGGCTGCGCGCCAGCAGCGGCATGTGCACGCGGGCGAGCGTCTCGGCGGGCCCCGCGCCCAGGCTGCGCGCAGCGTCGTCCATGCTGCGGCGGATCTTTGCGAGCCCCGCTTCCACTGATTGCAGCGCGACGGCGAGAAACCGCACGAGATAAGCGTAGAGAAGCGCAAGGACGGTGCCGGAAAGGACGAGCCTTGTCGGTGCGCTGCCTGCCGGCAGCACTGCGGCGAGCCACTGATCGAGGCGCGTCAGCGGAACCATCACGCCGACCGCGATCACCACGCCTGGAATTGCGTAGCCGAGGCCCGCAATCCGGCTTGCGGCTCGCTCCGCAAAGCCCGGGCGGACCCGTGCCGCGTAGCCGGACACGAGCGCACAAACGACTGCGAGGAGCGCCGCGGCGGTGGCGAGCGTGAGACTGTTCCACGCAAGGCGCAGGAACCTCGCCCCAATGTTCATTCCTTCTTCCTGCAACGCAAGGCGCAGAAGCAATGCGGCGGGAAGCACGAAGCCAACGACGAGCGGTATGGCGCAGGCGAGCCAGGCGCCCAGGGCGCGCTTTCCCGAGAGCGCGTACAGATGCACCCGCCCACGCCCGGACGAGTGGAACGCCGCGCCGCCGCGCGCAAAGCGCTCCAGCGCGAGCACTGCTGCGACGCCGGCGAGGAGCAGAGCGCCGAGCTGCGCCGCGGCCACCGCATCCGAAAGCGAGAACCAGGCGCGAAAGATGCCGGTGGAAAACGTATCCACGCCGAAGTAGGCAACCGTGCCGTAGTCGGCAAGCGTTTCCATCAGGCACAGCGCGGTGCCTGCGGCGATGCCCGGCCGCGCCAGCGGCAGCACAATGCGAAAGAAGCTGCGCCACGGACCGTGCCCGAGCAGTCGTGCGGACTCGAGCGCTGCCGACGATTGCTCGAGGAACGCGGCGCGCGCCAGCAGGTAGACGTACGGATAGAGGACGAACACCAGCACGAAAGCGGCGCCGCCGAGCGAGCGCACGTCTGGAAACCAGTACTCGCCGGCGCGCCAGCCGGTCGCCCCCCGCAGCGCGCTTTGCAGCGGCCCGGCAAACTGCAGGAAATCCGTATAGGCATACGCCATCACGTACGCGGGCGTCGCCAACGGAAGCAGCAGCGCCCATGCAAAGAACCTGACCATCGGGAAACGGCACGCGGTCGTCAGCCATGCACACGTGACGCCGAGAACGATTACGCCTGCGCCCACCAAGGTCGCAAGCAGCAGCGTGTTGAAGATGTAATCCGGCAGCACCGTGCTCGCGAGATGCCGCCAGGTCTCCGCGCGCGGGACGAGCAGATTCAGAAGCACCACGACGACCGGCAAGCCGACCAACGCCGCGATGAGAAATGCGCCACCGCGCAGCCACGGGAGGCTGGGCTGCAGCGGGCTTAGGACTCTCCCGGAGGAACGCGAGATCAAGGAACTCTTTGAAATTTCAATGAATCCTATCAGCGCGCCGAATGACGGGCAAGCTAAATGGGAACTGTTATCATCTTTCCAGCATGAGTGAGTCCACCGTTCTGGAGTTGCGATCGGTCGAACAGGCGTATGACGGCCAGGCCGTCGTCTCGGATGTGTCCTTCCGGCTCGCGCGCGGCGCAATCGGCTGCATCCTCGGACCGAGCGGGTGC
>DASYPC010000223.1:0-7495 GCA_036007105.1 Burkholderiales bacterium
AGGCCAAGCGCCAGGCCGCTGCCCGCGGCGGCAGTGCCGATGATGAACGAGCGACGACTTACTTTTGGCAGTCTCATGGTTTCCCCCTCACGCCTTGGCGGCGCTGTGAATCGCTGCACGCACTTCCTGGAACGTGCCGCAACGGCAGATGTTGGTGATCGCGGCGTCGATGTCCGCGTCGGTCGGGCGCGGCTTCTCCCTGAGAAGGGCGGCCGCCGCCATGATCATCCCGGACTGGCAAAAACCGCATTGCGGCACCTCGTGCTCGAGCCAGGCCTTTTGCACCTTGTGCAGCGTGCGGCCGGAGGCGAGTCCCTCGATCGTGGTGATCTTCTTGCCGGCGGCCGCACTCGCCGGGATGCTGCAGGAGCGCACCGCTGCGCCATCCATGTGCACCGTGCAGGCCCCGCACTGGGCGATGCCACAGCCATACTTCGTGCCGGTCAGGCCGGCCTGCTCGCGGATCGCCCACAGGAGCGGTGTGCCCGGTTCGACGTCGACCTCGTAATTCTTGCCGTTGATGGACAAGCGGACCATTTGTGCCTCCTCCCTTGAGATGGAACCTGCAATGGTGCGAACGCATACGCTACCACTCTATTCCCCGTCCGGGAACCGGGACGCCCCCGGCTATTCGCGAATCTCGACCGGTGTACCGGGTGACACGAGGTCGAACAGCTCGACGATGTCGCGGTTACCCATGCGGACGCAGCCGATCGAGCCGGGCCGTCCGAGCTCGGCGAGCTCGTGCGTGCCGTGGATATAGATGTAACGGCGCATCGTGTCCACTGCGCCCCAGCGGTTCTTGCCCGGCTCGCGCCCGCAGAGCCAGAGGATCCGCGTCAGAATCCAGTCGCGCCCGGGGAAGCTCGCATGCAGCTGCGGCGTCCAGATCTCCCCGGTCGGGCGCCTGCGCACGAACACTGCGTTCACCGGCTGGCCGGCGCCGATCCGGGCACGGATCATGTGCGCTCCGCGCGGTGTGCAGAAACTGCCGTTCTGCTCGCCGGCGCCGTACTTCGATGTGGAAACCGCATAGCGTTTGAGAAGCGCGCCAGCGGTGTTCTTCAGGACCAGGTCCTGCCTGCCGAGATCGATTTCGAGCCTCATCTGCGCTCGGCAAAGAACGCGCGCAACAGGTCCGCGCTCTCCTCGGCAAGCAGCCCGCTCTGCACCACGGCGTGGTGGTTCAGCTTCGGCTCGGCAAAGAGATTCGTCACGCTCCCGGCGGCGCCGGTCTTCGGATCCGGCGCACCGAACACGACTCTCGCGATGCGCGCGTGAAAAATCGCGCCGATGCACATCGCGCACGGCTCGAGCGTCACATAGAGCGTTGCGCCGGCCAGCCGGTAGTTGCGCATCTCGCGGCACGCCGCGCGGATCGCCTCGGTCTCGGCGTGCGACGTGGCGTCGCAGGCCGAGATCGGCCGATTCCATCCCTCCCCGATGACGCGCTCGTCCAGGACGACGAGCGCACCGACCGGCACTTCGCCCTCGTCTCTTGCCCGGCGCGCAAGCGCCAGCGCGCGACGCATCCAGGTTTCGTCACTCGCCGCCATTTCCTACCGACCGAAGCGTCTGCCGTTCAATCGGTCCGAATCATACAAGCGAACGATGCCGGTCCCGTGTACGTCGTGCCGTCGCCTCGAGGAGGAAGTAGAGCGCGCTGGCGATGGCGAGCGGAATCAGGTAGTACAGCGCGCGATAGGCAAAGAGCGCCGCGATCAGCCCGCTCGTCTCGACCGTGCTGCCCAGCGCTGCGACGAACACGCCTTCGAGTACGCCGAGACCTCCCGGAATATGCGTCGGCACGGCGAGCATGGCAGCGCTGAGCTGGATCGCCACGACCGTCCCATAAGCGAGCCCGTGCGGCATCAGCAGCCACACGATGGTGCCGATCAGCAGCCAGTTCAGGGTCGAGAGCCCGAGTTGCACGAGCGCCATGCGCCCGCTCGGCAATGTGAACGCGTGGCTTCGCCACTGCCATTTGCGCCGGCGCGAGCGAAAGCACAGCGCCACGTAGGCGAGGGGCAATGCCACCATCGCCACGCCGATCGCCTGCAGCGCGCCGGCGCCGAACGTGAAGGATTCGGGCAACGGCACCTGCCGCGCGGCGAAGACCGAGCCCGCGAGCAGCAGCCAGCCCGACCAGTTCGTGACGATGCTCAGCGCGATCACGCGGCCGATCTGCGCTGCGCCGAGGCCGACGCGGTGGTACAGGCGCAAGCGGAAGCCGACGCCGCCGATCAGCGTGCCGAGGTTGAGGTTGAATGCATAGCTGACGAAAGCGACGCCGAGCACGCGCCGCACCGGCAGCCGGTGGCGTGCGTAGCCCCTGCCGAGCAGGTCGTAGCACGCATAGGTGAAGTGGCTGGCTGCAACCAGCACCGCCGCACCAACGAGCGTGAGCGGCGGATACGCGCCAAGCGCGCGGCGCACGCCCGCCCAGTCGATGTGCTTCACATGATCGGCAATCAGCCAGCAGAGCACCGCGAGAAACGCAACGCCGGCCGCCGTGCCGAGCCAGTGCAGCCAGCGCGGTGCTTCCACATCGCGTACGTGGGCGGCGGTCAGCGCGGCCTCCACAGCGCTTCGCCGTGCCGATCGGGGGCCGTCGGGACCGCGGGCTCGAGTCGCGCGACGTGCGCCGGCAGATAGCCGGCCCAGGCGGGAAAGCGTCGCGTCAGGTGGTAGGCCAGCGTGTCCAGCAGCACGCGCCAGCGGCCGCTGCGCGGCGCAATCACGTCGGCCTGGAGTTGCTTGCACTCCTCGCGCATCAGCCGCTCGAGCCGGGCGCGCAGATCGGCGTTGAACGCGCGCTCGCGAATCATCACGTTCGCCTCGAAGTTGAGCGAGAGGCTCAACGGATCCAGGTTGCTCGAGCCGACGGTCGACCACGCCTCGTCGACCAGCGCGATCTTGGCGTGCATCGGGCGCTTGCAGTATTCGTAGATCTCCACGCCGGCCGCGATCAGTTGCGGATGCAGCAGTTTCGCCGCGTGCCTGACGATCCTCATGTCGGGCTGCCCCTGCAGGATCAGACACACGCGCACGCCTCGGCGCACCGCGCGGCGCAGCGCCCTCAACAGCCGGTATCCGGGGAAGAAGTAGGCGTTGGCGATGATCACTTCATGGCGGGCGGCGTGGATGGCAGCGCGGTACTGCCGCTCGATTGCGTCGCGCTGATGGCTGTTGTCACGCGGGACGAACATCACCTCCGCATCTCCGCCCCGCTCCGTCGAGCCCACGTGGGGTCGGCCCGCTCCATCCCGCCCGATCTGCTGCAGCACGAACAGGCGCATGCGCGGCACGAGCGGACCTTCGACCAGCACGCCGTAGTCCTGCTTCGCCCGCGGGCCGAAGTCCTCCAGGTGGTCGGCCGAAAAATTGATGCCGCCGACCAGCGCGGTGCGTCCGTCGACGATCACGATCTTGCGATGCATGCGCCGAAAGACGTGCAGTCGTAGTCCCAGTACGCGTGGCTGCGGGTCGTACATGCGTACGCGCACTCCCGCCTCTGCGAGCGCGGAAAGGTAGGCTTTCGACAGATCGATCGAGCCCCAGCCGTCGACCGTCATGTCGACCTGCACGCCGCGCCGCGCTGCTGCGATCAGCGCGCGCTGCAGCTCATGGCCCACCTTGTCCTCGAAGAGGATGAATGTTTCGATCAGCACCTCGTGCCGGGCGCTCGCTATCGCGTCGAGCACGGCCGGGAAATACGCCTCGCCGTTTTCCAGCAGCTGGACCCGGTTTCCCGGCACCCACTCCGGACGCGGCCGCCACTTGAGCCAGCTCATACTTCGAACTCGGCAGCGAGCGGCGCGTGGTCGGACAGGTGCGACCAGGGCCGCGCCGGTAGCACGAGCGCGTGCTGGCTGTGCGCATTGCGCGCGTAGATCCGGTCGAGCCGCAGCAGCGGCCAGCGGGCGGGATAGGTCCGCGCCGCCCTGCCGTGGGCAGCGACGAACACCTCGTTCAGCCCGCAGCGCCGCATGCGCAGGTGGCCGCGCTGGCGCCAGTCGTTGAAGTCGCCTGCCACCACGAGCGGCGCATCCGCAGGTACCTGCTCCTCGATCAGCGCGCAGAGCTGCTGCAACTGCTTGCGGCGGTGCGTCTCGCGCAGTCCAAGGTGCACGCAGATCGCATGCAGGGCGCGGGTCTCGCCGGGCATGTCGAGAATGCAGTGGAGCAGCCCTCGCGACTCAAACGCACCGACCGAGGCATCGTGGTTCGTATAGGAGCGAATCGGAAAGCGCGACAGCAGCGCGTTGCCATGGTCGCCGTGCGGGTACACGGCATTGCGCCCGTAGCAGTGCTTCCACATCGTGTCGGCGAGGTATTCGTACTGCGGCGTCGCGGGCCAGTCCGCGAACCGGCGTGCGTGGTGTGCGTGCGCGCCGATCACTTCCTGCAGGAATACGATATCCGCCGACACCGCATTCACCGCCTCGCGCAGCTCGCGCAGGATGAACCGCCGGTTGAAGACGCTGAATCCCTTGTGGGCGTTGACGGTAAGCACGCGAAACCTCAGGCGCGGCATAAGGCAGTACCCCCGCAAGCACTGTGCCGGGATTGACTCGCGCGTGCTGTAGGCGGCCTGCCGACGGCAGCGTGCGAATGCGCCTACATGCGTGGCTACCCCGTGTCGCAACATGGCGACAAGGGACCCGCAGTGCCGGGGCTGTCTAGCGGAACTCGAAGATGCGCTCGGCGTTCGCTGAGCGGACCCGGTTTCTCACTCCCTCGGGCAGCCGATCGACGCGCGCAAGGCACCCGATCGGGTCGCCTATGGTGTGCGGGTAGTCCGAACCGTAGAGCACGCGGTCCGAGCCGAACACGCGTACCGCCATCGCCAGCGCATCGGCGGTAAAGACGACCGAATCGGCCCAGATTCGCCGTGCGTAGAGGCTCGGCCTCTCGCTGATCTTTACCCTGCAGGCCGGGATATGGTCGAAGCACTGGTCGAGCCGCCCGATCAGGTAGGGCAACGCCCCGCCGCCATGGCCGGCGATGATCTTCAGGTGCGGATAGCGGTCGAGGAAGCCGTCGAAGATCATCCGCGATATCGCCAGCGAGGTGTCGAACGTGAAGCCGATCGAGGCGGTGAGCTGGAATTCGGTCATCGCCATCTCCGCGACACCGGGCGGCGCCGACGGATGCACGAGCACCGGCAGCTTCCTCGCGTCGATCGCCTTCCAGATCGGCGCGAAGGGCGGTGCCGTCAGGGGCTGGTCGGCGATGTTCGCGAGCACCATTACGCCGCATGCGCCCGTCTTCATTGCGCGCGCAAGCTCCTTCAGCGCCGCGTCAGGATGCTGCCAGGGCAGCGAGCAGAACCACTGGATCCGGTCAGGACGGCTCTTGCTCGCCTTCGCCATCTCGTCATTCATCGTGCGTGCGGCCTTCAGGCTGACCGCAGCGTTGCCCCAATAGCAGTTCGGACAGGTGAGCGAGACGACCGCGATATCGATTCCCGCGCGGTCCATGTTGCGGATTCGCAGGTCCCAGTCGAACATCTCCGGGACTGGCGTCATGAACGGCGCGCCATCGAGGTGAATCGCGCGCAGGCCGCCGGGCACGGTCTTCAACGTGTAGCGCGGCCTGCCGTGCCGCTCCAGCAGGCGCAACCACTCGCGGTTGAGCATGTGGGTGTGTACGTCGATGACGGGCGCCATTTCAGTCCACCTTCAGATTGGCTGCCTTGACTACCGCGGCCCAGCGGCCGACGTCGTTCTTCACGACTGCGGCGAACTGCTCCGGCGTGTTCGGCGCCCACGGCTCCATGCCGAACTTGACCAGTTGCGCGCGGAACTCGTCGGTCTGCTGGAATTTCTGCATCTCCGCGTTCAGCCGGTTCACGATCGGTCTCGGAGTCGCCGCCGGCATGACCACTCCCTGCCATGCCTGCCAGTCGAAACCCGGCAGCGTCTGCGCGATCGGCGCGATCTCCGGCGTCAGCACCGACTGCTTTGCCGCGGACGTGCCGAGCGCATTGATCTTGCCGCCGCGGATCTGCGGCACCGCGACCGAGAAATCGAGGAACATGACTTCCGGCTTGCCGGCCATCAGATCGAGCACGGCCGCCGCCGATCCCTTGTACGGCACGTGCTGGATGTCCAGGCCCTGCTCCTTCTTCAGCACTTCCATGAAAAGGTGATGGGGGCTGCCGCTGCCGGAGGATGCGTAGTTGAATTTCCCCGGATTTTTTCTCACGTGCTCGATGAGTTCCTTCACGTTGCGCACCGGAAGCGATGGCGCAGTGACCAGGAAGAAGTTCACGGACCCGACGAGCGACACCGCGGCGAAGTCGTTCACCGGGTCGATCGCCGGCTTCTGATAGATCGCCGGGCTGATGCCGAGCGTGGTCGATGTTGCGAGTAGCAGCGTGTAGCCGTCGCCGGGTGCGCGCGCGACCATCTCCGCCCCGAGCAGGGTCCCTGCACCGGGCTTGTTCTCGACGAGCACCGGCTGCTTGAGCGCGCTGCCGAGGCGGTCGGAAATCGCGCGCGCGAGGACGTCGGTCAGCCCGCCGGTCGGATACGGCACGACGAGGCGCAGCGGCCGCGACGGCCAGGCGTCCTGCGCATTCGCGGCCGAGCAGAAAAGAGCCGCCGCGAGCGCTATCAGTACTTTCATCGACTCCCCTGCGTCATGAAATCTTCCATTTGATCAGGTCACCCTCGAAATCCATCGACAAATGCAGGCGGCGATCATATGCGAGCAGCGCACCGTGCCACAGCTCGCTCCAGGCGGCGAGCGCCGAGTACTTTGCCGCCGGATGACCAAAGGACACGCCGCGCATCAGGCGCCAGCCTTGTTGCCGCAACTCCGCTCCGTTCGCGTCGACCGAGACCTCCTCGCCCTGCGCGGCGAGCATCCTTGCGAGATAGGTCCCGAAATCGCCCGCAGCGATCTGCGCGCACGTCTCATCGAAATATTGCATTCCGATCAGCCTCGCGGTGCGGCCGATTTCCCCCATCGCCGCGATGCTTCCGAGCTGTTCGGCGAGCACGGGCATGAACGTGCGCACGTATTCCATCGCATACGAGCGATAGGTCTTCTGCAGGCGCTCCGGCGGCCAGCTCGCCGTCTCGAGCTTCGGAAGATCTTCGGGGTCGACGCGCGGCATTCGCTCGTTTTTCACAAAGCGTACCCGCTCGCCTTCGCCGATCGGCTGATCGTGCTCCAGGTAGTAGCCCTCGAGACCCGCGTCGCCGTTGACCGTCTGTCCGGTGCAGACGAAACCGAGGCGCGGATTACCGAGCGAGACGCCGTTGTGACCGTGCCATCCGTGCAGCATCGCCTCGTTGACTTCGCGCGGGATCGCGCAGATCGCAGTGCCGCGCCAGATCCAGCGCGGCGGCGAATAGCGCACCCACGCCTTGCGATCGTTTTCGCGGTAGTACTCGGTCTTCACGCCGCCGAGCGCGTTCGAGTGATAGTGATAGAGCGCGCAGGCGACCGCATGCGGTCGGCCGTCGAGCCCGAGCTTCTGCAA
>DASYPC010000224.1:0-5024 GCA_036007105.1 Burkholderiales bacterium
TCGGCGTGGCGTTCTTCATCAACAAGACACCGGTCCCGTTCCTCTCCAAGCCAAAGCCCGCTGCCAGGGAGGCGGACACTGCGAAGGCGCCGGCGATTTCCGGGCTTCCGACGCAACCGAATGTCGCCGCCAAAGGACCGGAGAAGCCGAAATTCGATTTTTACAAGATCCTGCCGGGGGGTGAGGAGCCGGTCAGCGAGAAGGAGCTGAAAGCGGCTGCGAAAGCCGCGGCCAAAGGTCAGCCGGATCTCGCCAAGGACGTTTATTACATACAGGCCGGTTCGTTCCAGAACCCGGCGGACGCGGACAACCAGAAGGCGCGCCTGGCGATTCTCGGGATGGAGTCGAGCGTCGAGCCCGCGGACATCCCGGACAAGGGCACCCGGTACCGGGTCCGGCTGGGACCGTTCGCGAAGCTCGAGGAGCTGAATCGCGTGCGCGCGACGCTGGCACAGAACGGAATCGACGCAAGCATGATCAAAGTAAAGCCGAACTGACATGAACCCTTCCCGCCGAAGCCTTTCGATTGCGCTCGGGATCGCAGCGCTCGCCGCGCCGCTCGGGCTGCGCGCCCAGGCGTTGCAGCCCGGCGTCGATTACGTGGTGCTCAAGCCCGAGCTGCCGGTCGATACGCAGGGCAAGATCGAGGTGATCGAATTCTTCTGGTACGGCTGCCCGCACTGCTACGGCCTGGAGCCGCTGATCGAGACCTGGCTGAAGAAGCTCCCGCCCGATGCGGCGTTTCGCCGCATCCCCGCAGTGTTCAACGAGCGCTGGGCGAAAGATGCGGCGATCTTCTACGCGCTCGAGGCGAGCGGCCAGCTGGAGCGACTGCACCGGCCGCTCTTCGATGCGATCCATCGCGACGCGCTCAAAACCGACAATGGCGCGGCGCTCGGCCAGTGGTTGACGAAGAACGGGGTCGACACCAAGAAATTCGACGAGGTTGGACGTTCTTTCGGCGTGCAGAGCAAGGTGCGGCGCGCTGCCCAGCTTTCGGCGGCGTATCGCATCGACGGAACGCCGTCGATGGCGGTGCACGGCCGCTACCTGGTAGGAGCAGAGCAAAGCAAGACGCAGCCGGCGATGCTGGCAACGGTCGACTACCTGATCGAGCTCGTGCGGCGGACTGCGCCGCCGAAGTAACGCTATTGGGGCGGATTGCGCCAGGTCAGTTTGAGCGGCACCACATCGCCCCCGGCCGCGAGCCAGGCCTCGATCCCGCCCCGATACCAGAACACCGACTCGTAGCCGAGCGCCACGGCGCGCAGCGCCGCGTTGTAGGAAAGCCAGCACTGCGGACCCTGGCAGAAGAAGACGAGCGGCCGCTTGCGATCGCCTTTCGTCATCGTCTTGAGCGTCTGCGCGAGCCGCGCCTGCACGGAATCGGTGAACGATTCACCGCGCCCCGCGCCCGGCAGCCAGATCGCGCCGGGCAGCGATTCGTGCACGTCGCCCCCGAGCACGTCGAAGAGGAGCGGCGCCGGATCGGTCTGCAGCGATTCTCTCAATGCGCCGGTCCGGATCGTTTTCGCGCCCGGAACTTCGCGTGGCGTAGGCGCTGAAAGGTCGGCCGTGCGGAGCGTCGACACCGGCGCAAGGCCATGGTCGACGTCCTCATCAGCGCTGGCGGGGGCAGCAAGGCACAGCGCAAGCGTGAGGGCGAGGACGCGCATCCCCAGAGGCTAGAGCTTTGGCGTCGGCATCGCAATCGGGGGTAGACTTGGCGCCTTTCATTGCGTCGCCAGCCCCGATGAACGCACTCCTCGCCCGACTCGCATGGATTTTCCTGCTTGCCTGCGCCTGCACGGTCGTTCGCGCACAGCCGGTCGCCGGGCGCGAGTACGTCGTGCTCGATCCGCCGCGCCAAGCCCAGAGCGGCGACAAGGTCGAGGTGCTCGAATTCTTCTACTACGGCTGCCCGGTCTGCTACGAGGCGCAGCCGCACATCGCGCGCTGGCAACTCGACGCGGGCGCGGGCGTGACACTCAAGCGCGTTCCCGCAGTTTCCGATGCGTGGATGACGTTTGCCCGCGTGTACTACGCGCTCGAGGCAACGGGCCTGCTCGCGCGGCTGCACTGGCCGGTGTACGACAACCACCACTTCGACGGCAAGCGCCTGAACGAAGACACGCGCCTGCTCGACTGGCTCTCGTCGAACGGCGTCGATTCCGCGCGCTTCAAGCAGGCATTGGACTCGCACGAGGTGACGATTCGCGTCGAAGAGGCGCGCAAGATGCTCGACACCTACAAGGTGAACGGCGTGCCGAGCCTGGTGGTTGACGGCAAGTACGTCACCTCTGCGCGCCTCGCGGGCGGCGTCAAGGAAATGATGGACGTGCTCGAGTTCCTCGTCGCTCGCGCCCGCGAAGAGCGCGGCAAGAAGTAAGTCTCGGTGTCAGGGGTTTTCATCACCGGCGCTTCCTCGGGCATCGGGGAAGCGCTGGCGCGGCATTACGCCCCAATCTCTCCAGCGCTCGGGCTCGCCGCAAGGCGCAAGGGTGAGCTCGACGCGCTCGCAGCGGGCCTTGCCGTGAAGTGCGCGACCTACTCGCTCGACGTCACGGACGAGCGCGCGGTCGAACAGGCAGCGAAGGACTATGTCCAGCGGTTCGGAGCGCCCGATCTCGTCATCGGGAACGCAGGCGTTTCGGTGGGAACACGCGGCGACGAGCTGGCGGATGTGAGCAAGCTGCGACGCGTGCTCGAGGTGAACGTCACCGGCCTTGCCGCAACGCTCGCCGCGTTCGCTCCTGCGATGCGCGCCGCTCGCAGCGGAACGCTGTGCGGCATCGCGAGCGTTGCCGGCTTTCGCGGTCTTCCGGGCGCGGGCGCCTACAGCGCATCCAAGGCTGCTGCGATCTCCTGGCTCGAAGCGCTGCGGGTAGAGCTGCGGGGAAGCGGCGTATCGGTGGTGACGATCTGCCCGGGGTACATCGATACGCCGATGACGCAGGTGAACCGGTATCGCATGCCGTTTCTTCTACCGTCTGATGAGGCGGCGCGGCGCATCGCCCGGGCGATCGAGGCAAAGCGCAGGCTCGCGGTGATTCCCTGGCAGATGGCGATCATTGGCAGGATCATGAAGCTGCTCCCGCCTGCGGTTTACGACCGGCTTTCGGCGCGCGCGCCGAGAAAGCCGCGCGACGTCGCGGTTTGAGCCGCATCGTCTCGCTCGTCCCGTCGATTACCGAGCTGCTGTGCGATTTGGGGCTCACGGAGCAGATCGTCGGACGCACCGGTTTTTGCATCCACCCGCGGGAAATCGTACGCCGTATTCCGAAGGTGGGCGGAACGAAGTCGGTGAATATCGGGAAGATACGTGCGCTGGAGCCGACGCACGTCATCGTCAATGTCGACGAGAACGAAAAGCCGACAGCCGACGCGATCTGGCAGTTCGTGCCTCATCTCGTCGTTACCCACCCGCTCGCGCCGCTCGACAATCTCGCGCTGTATCGCCAGATGGGCGCCCTCTTCAACAAGGAGCGCGAGGCCGAAGAGCTCTGCGCTCGTTTCCAGGCTGAGTACGACGAGGCCGTATCGCGCAGCTATACGCAGCGCAATGCCCTGTACCTGATCTGGAAAGACCCCTGGATGACGGTGTCGCGCGACACTTATATATCGCGCACGATTGCGCTGTTCGGGCTGAACACACTGCCCGCAGATGCTACGGATCGCTATCCAAAGCTCACACTCGACGAGCCGTGGCTTTCAGGCGTCGAGGAAATCCTGCTTTCGTCGGAGCCGTACGCGTTTCGCGAGAAGCATCTGCGCGAAGTCTCAGGCCGACTCGGAAAGCCGGCGCGTCTCATCGATGGCGAGATGACCTCCTGGTACGGAAGCCGCGCGATCCGCGGGCTCGGCTACCTCGCCCAGTTCGTCAAGAAATAGGGTCCGTCCCTATTTTTTCGCGAGCCGCTGCATGACGTAGCTGCCAGGGGCGTCCTCGAGCGCCTTCAGCGGGCCCGCGCCGGGCGTGCGCGCGAGCACTTTGTCGTCGCCGTTCTGCTTGTCCATCCACGCCTGCCAGTCGGTCCACCACGAGCCGGGATGCTGCTTCGCGCCCTCGAACCATTCGTCGGGCGTCGCGGGGCGCGCATCGTTCGTCCAGTAGTGATACTTCTTCGCCGCCGGCGGGTTGACGATTCCCGCGATATGGCCTGAGCCGCCCAGCACGAAGCGAACCGGGCCGCCGAGGTACTTGCTGCCGAGATAGGTCGTCTTCCACGGCGCGATGTGGTCTTCGGCCGTGGAGATGAAGTACGCGGGCACTTTGACCTTCGAGAGGTCGATCGGCACGCCGTCGAGCTCGATCCCGCCAGGCACCGCGAGCAGGTTCTTCATGTACATGTTGCGCAGGTAGAAGCTGTGCATGCGCGCGGGCATGCGCGTCGAGTCCGAGTTCCAGTACAGCAGGTCGAACGGGAACGGGTCCTTGCCCATCAGGTAGTTGTTGATCACGAACGACCAGACGAGGTCGTTCGCGCGCAGCAGGTTGAACGTGCCGGCCATCTCCGAGCCTTCGAGGAAGCCGCGCTCGTTCATCTTCTTTTCCAGGCTCTGCACCTGCTGCTCGTCGATGAAGACACCGAGCTCTCCCGGTGCGGAGAAGTCGAGCAGCGACACGAAGAACGTCGCGCAGCCGATGCGGTCCTCGGCACGCGCCGCGAGCACCGCGAGCGTGCAGCCGAGCAGCGTCCCGCCTAGGCAATAGCCGATGATGTTCACCTTGCTCTCGCCCGTCGCCTTTTCGACCGCATCGATCGCGGCGAGCGTGCCTTCCTTCATGTAGTCGTCGAATCCCTTCTGCGCCAGGCGCGCATCGGGATTGACCCAGGACACGACGAACACGGTGTGACCCTGGTCGGTCGCCCAGCGGATGAACGAGTTCGACTCGCGCAGATCCAGGATGTAGTACTTGTTGATCCAGGGCGGAACGATGATCAGCGGCCGCCGGTAGACCTCCTTCGTCGTCGGCGAAAACTGGATGAGCTGCATCAGGTCGGTCTGGTAGACGACCTTGC
>DASYPC010000225.1:0-9008 GCA_036007105.1 Burkholderiales bacterium
GAATTTCTGGTCCGTACCGCCGAGCTCGACGTCGGCTTTCATCGCCACGGAATCGTAGCCTTGCATCAGGGGGTACAGGAGCTCGTGGACGGCGATGGGCTGGCCGCTGCGCAAGCGCTTCGCAAAATCATCCCGCTCCAGTATCCGCGCCACCGTGTAGCGCGCCGCGAGTCGGATCATGCCCTCCGCGCCCAGCTCGTCCGACCAGGTCGAATTGAACAGCACCTGGGTACGCGTAGGGTCGAGGATGCGCGCCATCTGCGTGCGATAGCTTTTCGCGTTCTCGGCGATCTGCTCGCGGGAGAGCGGGGGCCGCGTCTGGTTCTTGCCGCTCGGGTCGCCGATCATGCCGGTAAAGTCCCCGATCAGGAACTGCACCGTGTGCCCCAGGTCCTGGAAATGCCGCATCTTGTTGAGCACGACGGTATGGCCCAGGTGCAGGTCCGGCGCCGTTGGATCGAGGCCCAGCTTGATGCGCAACGGCCTTCCCTGGCTGAGCTTGCGGACGAGCTCCGGCTCGGAGATCAGCTCGTCACAGCCTCGCTTGATCAGTTCCAGCGCCTCTGCGAGCGGGACCATAGGTCTATTCCGGGAGTCTGGCGCTGCAGCGCGGCAATGCCCTAACGCGGCGCGCGCTCGGTTGCTCGTACCAAAACTTTGCTACACTGCGCGCGCCTTCCGGGTCAGCGGCAGGCGCCTCGAGAGGGAGGCATTCTAGACGATTCATGGGGTCTGCAAGGCGTCCTACACGCGTGCGTAGTCTGCGCGCCGCAGTGCTGGCGGGTCTGGTCCTGTCGGGCATCGTCGCGGCATTCGCCACGATACCCCCGCAATCGGACGCCGAGCTGGCGCTCGCCCACGCGCTCGTCGTTGAGCCGCTCGCGATCCGGACCGGCGCGCAGGTCCTGCCGGTTCCAGAACGCTTCATCCGGGAGGAGCGCTTCCAGTCGGGTGAAACGCTGGGCGGCCTGCTCTCCCGGCTCGGCGTTGCCGAGGAGGATGCCGCCCGCCTGCTGCGCATGAAGGAGCTGCGGCGCCTGCGCCCTGGCTCGACGGTAACGGGCGAAATCGGCGCCGACGGCGGGCTGGCGCGGCTGGACTATCTCGGCGCGCGCGACTCGCTGAGCGTGATCGTGCGAGCGAAAGACGGGTTCCGGGCCAGCGAAGAGCGCGCAGCGCTGCAGACGCGTCTCGTCATGAAATCGGGCGTCATCCGTTCTTCACTTTTCGCCGCCACCGATGCGTCGGCGATTCCCGACGCCATCGCCATTCAGCTCGCCGAGGTATTCGCCGGCGATATCGACTTTCACCGCGGACTGCGCAAGGGCGATCGCTTCTCGGTCGTCTACGAGCTGCAAACGCTGGACGGCCGGCCGGTGCGCACCGGCCGGGTGCTCGCGGCGGAATTCCGCAACCAGGGCAAGGCGCATCGCGCCGTCTGGTTTTCCGGCGCCGACGGCAAGGGCGGCTACTACGGCGCCGACGGGAAGGCCCTGCGGAAGTCGTTCCTGCGTTCGCCGCTCGAATACTCGCGCGTGAGCTCGGGCTTCGGCATCCGGCAGCATCCGTTCCTGCAGACCTGGCGGGCGCACAACGGCGTGGACTACGCTGCACCCGCCGGGACGCGCGTGCGCGTGGTCGGCGACGGAGCGGTCGATTTCGTGGGCAGGCAGGGCGGCTACGGAAACGTCATCATTATTCGCCACGCGGGAAATATCACGACGCTCTATGCGCACTTGATGGGGTATGCGCGGGGTCTGCGCAAGGGTGTGAATGTCGCGCAAGGCGATATCATCGGTGCGGTCGGCCAGTCCGGCTGGGCCACCGGTCCCCACCTGCACTATGAGTTCAAGATCGCCGGGCAAGCCCGCGACCCGCTTGCAGTCGTGCTGCCTGCTGCGCTGCCCATCGCACCGCACGAGATGGGCGTGTTCCGCGGCCAGGCCGAACCGCTCGTGACGCGCCTCGATCTGATCGGCCAGGGCGACCTCGCATTGCTTGAGTGAAGGAGATCTCTACATCGGCCTGATGTCGGGGACCTCCCTCGACGGGGTCGATGCGGTGCTCGCAGATTTTTCCGGCCGACCGCCGCGCGTCTGCGCAAGCGCCCACCATCCCTTTTCCGCCGAGCTTCGCGCCGAACTGCTTGCGTTACAGTCCCCGGGGCATGATGAGATCGCGCGCGCTGCCGCCGCAGGCAACGCACTCGCTCTCGCGTATGCCGCCGCAGTGGACGCGGTGTTACGAGCCTCGGGCTCGGACAAGAGCGTGGTGCAGGCGATCGGTTGTCACGGCCAGACGGTGCGCCATCGCCCGGAACGCGGCTTCACTGCGCAAATCGGCAATCCCGCGCTGCTCGCGGAACGCACGTCCCTCCGCGTCGTCGCCGATTTTCGCTCTCGCGACGTTGCGGCGGGCGGCCAGGGCGCTCCGCTCGCGCCGGCGTTCCATGCGGAAGTATTCCTCGATCGCACAGAGAACCGCGCGATCCTCAACATCGGCGGAATCGCCAACCTGACGCGGCTCGCGCGGGACGGGACGGTTACGGGTTTCGACTGCGGACCCGGGAACTGCCTGATGGATCTGTGGTGCGCAGAGCACACCGGCGCGCCCTTCGACGAGTCCGGAAAATGGGCCGCGGGCGGGCGCGTACTTCCGCAGCTGCTGGCGCGGATGCAGCAGGATCCTTACTTTGCACTTCCGCCGCCAAAAAGCACCGGGCGGGATCTCTTCAACGATGCATGGGTGCGGGCAAGGATCAAGGCGGATGAAGACCCGCAATCGGTTCAGGCCACGCTTCTCGAGCTGACCGCGCGATCGATCTGTGAGGCGATCGGCCACAATCTGCCGCGCACGCAGCGGGTGATCGCATGCGGCGGAGGGACGAAGAACCCGGCCATGATGACGCGGCTGGGAGCGTTGCTCAGCCCCGTACCGCTGGAGTCGAGCGACCGGTACGGCATCGATCCCCAACTCGTCGAGGCGATCGCGTTCGCATGGCTGGCGCGCCAGAGCGTGCTAGGACTTCCGGGAAACCTGCCTTCGGTCACCGGCGCTCGTGGCCGGCGCGTGCTGGGGGCGGTGTATCCGCCCTAGATCAGGCGGAAAAGGACGAGCCGCAGCCGCAGGTCGAGGTGGCGTTCGGGTTCTTGATGACGAACTGAGCGCCCTCCAGGCCTTCCTGATAATCGATTTCTGCGCCCACCAGGTACTGGTAGCTCATCGGGTCGATCAGTAGCGTCACGCCATCCTTTTGCATCGCCGTGTCATCTTCGTTCTGCACTTCGTCGAACGTGAAGCCGTACTGGAATCCCGAGCACCCGCCGCCGGATACAAACACCCGCAGCTTCAGGTCGGGGTTGCCTTCTTCCTCGATCAACTGCTTGACCTTGCCCGCGGCGTTGTCGGTGAAGACCAGCGGGGCCGGCATTTCCGTCACTGCATTCATCAGCTGCTCCGAATCCGAAAGATTGATTATCCCCTTCCCCCTTCCATGGGGTCAAAAGGGGCATTTCTCAAGAGGCCAGCTTGAGTCCCGGCGATTTCACTTCCGAGTCCTCGTGGTGGGCGAGCTTGCCTTCGACCACGGCGCCATGATGGATTTCAAGGCTCTTGTAGTGGACATCGCCGCGCACCCGCGCGCCGGGCTGCAATTCCAGCGTCTCGCTCGCATGGACCGGGCCGTTGATCGTGCCGTTGACGACGAGGTGCGCAGCCTGCGCTTCGCCGTCGATACGCGCGTGCTCGGACACCACGATCGTCCCAGGCTGATCGGGCAATGCGCAGACATTCCCGCGCACCGCACCGTCGATTCGCAGGCCACCGCTGAAGAACACGTTGCCTTCGATGCGCGTCGCCGAGCCGATCAGGCTGTCGATCCTGCCTTGCGGCTTGCTCTGCTTGCGGAACATGGTCCCTCCCTTCAACCCGGTTGCGCGGTCTCGGTCGCCCGAACCTGCGTCGATCCGGAGTCATACACGCGTACCTGAACGCTGTCCACGTGCGCCGCGGCAGGTACCCGAAAGGTCCCCTCGAGCCGCTGGAAATGCCTGAATTCCAACCCAAAACCGGAGGCCGCCGGCCCTGGGTTCTCGGGCAGGGTGATCATAGCATTGCGGCCGTCCCGGGTCAGGCGAACCAGCAGATCGTAGTGCCCGCGGAACTCCCCGCGCCGCAATCCCGAAGCGAGCAACAGCATGCGATACCGGTATTCGCCGCCTTGCAGGCGCTCGACCTTGAAGCGCCGGATGGAAAGAGGATTCCCGCTGCGGCTGTCGGTTGCGAGCATGCTCTCGAAGATCGCCGCCTCTTCGCGCAGCTTGGCGTTATCCGCTTCGAGCGTGCGCACCTGCTGGGCCAGATTCTGTTGCGCGGTGCGCTCGATGGATAGCTTGCTGTCGGCCGCGTTCGCGATCGCGCGCAGCCGCTCGAGCTCTGCGCGGCTGGATTCGAGCTCGCGCTTCAGCGCCGTTCGCTCCAGATCTGCTTCCTGCCGGTCGTACCCTGCAAAGCGCAGCCCGGCGTCGAACACCCAGAACGCCACCGCAGCGGAGAACCCCAGAAGCAGAGCAATGCCGAGCCAGCGCGCGTACCAGGGCACCTGGGCGCGCACAGCGAGCCGCGGCGCCGTGATGCCGAAGCGCTGTCGAAGCTTCCACAGGATCGTCGTCTTCACGGAACGATCCGCCTCCCTTCATGCGCCTGCAGCCGCGTGTGCGCGAGCCGCAAACAAAAAAGCCGCCCGCAGGCGGCTTTTCCTCGCCCCAGCGCTCAGCGCTTGGAGTACTGCTTGCGCCGCCGCGCCTTGTGCAACCCTACTTTCTTCCGCTCCACTTCGCGCGCATCGCGCGTGACCAGCCCGGCGCTTTTCAGCGTGGGTTTCAGGCTTGCGTCGTACTCGATCAGCGCACGCGCGATGCCATGTCGGACTGCGCCCGCCTGGCCATTCTCCCCACCGCCGTACACGTTGACCGAGATGTCGAAGCTCGACAGGTTCTTGGTCGCATCGAGCGGCTGTCGCACGATCATGCGCCCCGTCTCGCGGCCGAAGAATTCGTCGACCGGCTTGCCGTTCACGACGAACCCGCCCTTGCCCGGCTTGAGGAAAACACGCGCGACTGCGCTCTTGCGCCTTCCGGTGCCGTAATAGTAGTCGCCGACCATGTGTCAGATCTCCAACGATTTGGGTTGCTGCGCCACGTGCGGATGCTGGTCGCTGGCGTAAACCTTGAGCTTCCTGAACATCGCGTAGCCGAGTGGGCCCTTCGGGAGCATTCCCTTCACGGCGTGCTCGAGCGCGCGCGTCGGGTGCTTTGCCTGCAGGTCCGCGAAGCTCGTCTCGCGGATGCCGCCGGGGTACCCTGTATGGCGGTAGTAGGTCTTGCGCTGCGCCTTGCGTCCGGTCACGCGGATTTTTGCGGCGTTGACGACCACGATGAAATCGCCCGTGTCGGCGTGCGGCGTGAATTCGGGCTTGTGCTTGCCGCGCAGGCGTGCGGCGATCTGCGTGGCGAGCCTGCCGAGCACCTTCCCCTGTGCATCGACCAGGAACCAGCCGCGCTGGATATCTTCGGCTTTTGCCGAGTAGGTTTTCATTGCCTGCGTGATCGTGAAAAGGCGCGCATTCTACCTCATAAAAAAAACGCAACCCGGTCGGGTTGCGTTTAAATCCACCAAAGGAGGAGGGTGGAAGACTGCGAGCAACATGCTAGCCGTTTTTCTATTGCAATGCAATATTGCCCTGCTGGGATTGTTCTGACTAAAAGTTAAGTATTTGATGTATAACCGTTGCGTATAACGCCGGGAATCCCGGACTGCTTGCTGCGAAGCACAAGACCAAACCAATCCTAGGGTTGAAAAAATGGAATGCACGGTGCGCTGGCATGGCGAGGGGATGGCGTTCATCGCCGAGACCGAGAGCCATCATCTGGTAGCGATGGATGGCGCTCCGGAGGGCGGCGGTCGCAACCTTGCGCCGCGCCCGATGGAGCTCGTCCTCGCGGGCACCGGCGGGTGCACGGCGTATGACGTCGTTCTGATCCTGAAGCGCAGCCGGCAGGAAATCACTTCGTGCGAGCTCAAGCTGTCTGCGGAGCGCGCCAACACCGATCCGAAAGTCTTCACGAAAATCCAAATGCACTTCATCGTCCACGGCACGAATCTCAATCCCAGCCTGGTGGATAACGCGGTCCGCCTTTCGCGCGAAAAGTACTGCTCCGCATCGAAGATGCTGGAGAAGACCGCCGCCATCACGGCGGATTTCGAGATCGTCGAAACTTGAAGCGACCGGCGCGGCGGCTACTTCGTGCCGCCCACGGTCCGCGTCAGCTGCTTGGTCGTATTGGCAAGGCGCGTCGCCAGAACCCGCAGGACTTCGATCGCGGCATCCGGGTTCTGGCGGATGATGTTGATGAAAAGCTCCTTGGAGATCTTGAGCGCCTCCACACGCGACGTTGCGGTGACGGTCGCAGTTCGCGGCACGTCGCCGAAGATGCCGATCTCGCCGATGATCTCGTTGGCCCCGCTGGTGCTGATGACGAGCGGCCCCTTCGGGGAATCGACCGAAACCTCCACGGTTCCCTCGATGATGACGTAGGCGGCATCGGCCGCATCGCCGACCTTGACCAGGGGCTGCCCCGCGTCGTAAGTCAGGCGCTCGCTGCCGAAGCACAGCAGCTTCTGCATCGCTGGTTGGATTCTCTGGAAGATCGGAATCCGCCGGATCAGTTCCACTTCCTGCTCGATCGACATCGTGCCCTCCTCGCTATCCGCCGGCGAGCAGCATCTGCAGCGCGCCCCCGCGCTGCTTGAGCTCGGCCACCGAACCGCGTTCCGCGAGACGCCCGTGCTCCATGACGAGCACGTGCTCGAATCGTTCCGCAAGATCGTTGTTCTCCAGGACCCAGATCACCGACTGACCTTTGCGATACTCCAGAATTCTGGACAGGATCCGGACTTGCGCAACCGGATCGAGAACCGCGACGACCCGGTCTAGAATCAGCGCGACGGGGCGCTTCAGCATCGCGCGCGCGAGCGCGACCTTTTGCCGCTCGGGAGCCGGCAGCCGCGCGCCCGCGACGCCGACCTGGTAATCCAGCCCGATCGTCACCACCAGCGGCCGCAATCCCAGGTCGTCGAGAACCTGCCGCACCAGCGCGCCCACGCGGGCGACCGCCTGTGCCTGTCCAGTGACCACCTTCCCGAAGAGAATATTGTCCTGCAACGACGCGGCAATGTTGTACCGGTTCAGGTCGAAGAATTCCACCGACCCCTTCAGGTTCTCGGGAAGGTGGGAGGCGAAATAGCGGCGCGCCTCGACGATGCGTCCTTCGAGGGCCTCGTCGATCAGTCCCAAGCGGTGCCGCGCCTGGATCAGCTTGAACGGCAGTGCGAGCAGCTGATCGCGATCCGCCGCACCGAGCGCGCCCAAGTCCGATTCCACCGCGCGCGACAGGATCTCCTTGAATCCCGGCAGGTCCTCGTGGCGGATGAAGCTGTACTGCTCGAAGAATTCGTGTCCGGGCGGCAGTCCGCTGAACAGCTCGACCATCGTCTCCGCGACCTTGAATCCGATCCGCACGAGATCGGCCGTGAGCGCGGTCTCCTCGAGCACGCGGCGCACGTAGGCATTCCGGGCGAGGTTCTCTACGTCGAACGTTTTGCCGACCGGTGCGCCGAACAGCAGATTCTCGGCGAGCGTCGCGTTGCGGTTGTAGTGCGCCGGGTCGAAACGCTCGACCCACTCCTGCGTGCCTGCGGCGGCGAGCCGATCGTGCATCGCGGCTCGCGCGCCGAGCAGCTTGTCCCGCAGCTCCACCGCTTTCGCCACGTCGGCGCCGCTCTTCAGGCCGTACTCGAAGATCAGCTCCTCGAGATCGACCACCTTCAGCACTTCGAGCACGCGCGCCTCCAGCTCTTGCGGATTCGCCGCGCCGGCGGCTGCATAGTCGATCCATTCGGCGTTGTAGTCGAGCAGGCAGCCGCCCGTGCGGCGTGCCTCGCGCATCTGGAACTCGTGCTCGCGGAGCGCTTCGCCTTCGTAGACCGCCTCTGAAATCGGCCGATGCTTCAGGCTGTAGAACAGATTCTCACGCACGCTCGCCGGGAACAAATAGGCCGACGAGCCTACGTACGAGATCGCGCGTCCCGTCACGGCCTCCGGAGCGCGCGTAATATCGACGCCCCCCATCTCCACCGTCCCGCCGGAAGGCGGGACGAGCCTGGCGAGGAGTTGCGCAAGCTCGCTGCGCCCCGCGCCTTGCTGGCCCACCACCGCGACGTGGGTGTCGAGCCCGACTTCGAACGAGACCGCATCGACAACCTTCTCTCCTGATTCGTCGACGAGCGAGAGGTTCGCGACGCGAATGGTGCCCCCGCGGGGGAGCGCCGGCACGTCGATCACCTGCTGCATCTCGCGCGGAGCGAGATCGTCTACGATAAATTGCTCCATTACCTGCGTGTACTTGATCTGCACATCGAGACGCTGCTGGTCCCAATCGATCAGCTCTTTGATCGGGCTCGGTAGATCCTTGTACGCCGCGATGACCGCGACGAGCGCTCCGATATCAAGCTTCCCGACGATCACGAGGTAGCCGCCGACCGAGTAAAAGAGAAACGGCGTCACCTGCGAAAGGAAGTTACTCAGAAACTTGATCAGGAACTTGCGCTGGTAGAACTCGAAGCGGATGCGGAAAATCCTGCCGAGGCGCGACGAGATTTCAGCGCGCTCGTAATTCGAAGTGTCGTGCGCGCGGATCTCGACGATCCCATCCACCGACTCCGCGATGCGCCCACCGAGCTGGCGCGCTGTGAGCTGGCGCTGCTTGGAGAGTACCAGCAGGTGCCGCCGCAAGCGCGGAATGATGATCACCTGCATCCCTACCATGCCAACCGCGATCAATCCGAGCGCCCAGTGCTGATAGACGATGAACGCGAGCGCCGTGCCTGCCTCACCGAAGAGATAGAGCGGCGTGATCATCGCTTCGCCAATGAATCCGCCGAGCGGCTCG
>DASYPC010000226.1:0-9786 GCA_036007105.1 Burkholderiales bacterium
CGGATTCATCACGCCGGATGACGGCAGCGAGGATCTGTTCGCCCATTTTTCCGCGATCAACATGCAGGGCTTCAAGACCCTGAAGGAGGGCCAGAAAGTGAGCTTCGACGTCGTGCAGGGCCCGAAGGGCAAGCAGGCGTCGAACATCCAGAAGGCCTGATCGAGCTCCGCTTCAGCCGCAAAAGGCCGCCGTCCAGGCGGCCTTTTTTGTTTCTGCTTCCCGCCGCCTACATCCGCTCGATCATCGCAGCGCCGAACTCCGAGCACTTCACTTGCTTCGCGCCGCTCATCAGGCGCGCGAAGTCGTACGTGACGACCTTGTCCGCGATGGCGCGCTCCATGGAGCGGACGATGACGTCGGCGGCCTCCACCCAGCCCATGTGGCGCAGCATCATCTCCGCGGACAGGATCTCCGAGCCCGGGTTGACGTAGTCCTTGCCGGCGTACTTGGGCGCGGTGCCGTGGGTCGCTTCGAACATCGCGACCGAGTCGGACAGATTGGCCCCGGGAGCGATGCCGATGCCGCCGACCTGCGCCGCCAGCGCGTCGGAAATGTAGTCGCCGTTCAGGTTGAGCGTCGCGATCACGTCGTATTCCGCCGGACGCAGCAGGATCTGCTGCAGGAATGCGTCGGTGATGACGTCTTTCACGACGATGTCCTTGCCGGTCTTGGGGTTCTTGTAGCTGTGCCATGGCCCGCCGTCGATCGGCTTGGCGCCGAACTCCTTCTGTGCGAGCGCGTAGCCCCAGTCGCGAAAGCCGCCTTCGGTGAACTTCTGGATGTTTCCCTTGTGCACGAGCGTGACCGACTTGCGGTCGTTGTCGATCGCGTACTGGAAGGCCTTGCGGATCAATCGCTCCGAGCCCTGCGACGAAACCGGCTTGATCCCGATCGCCGAGGTTTCGGGGAAGCGGATTTTCCGCACCTTCATCTCGTCGATCAGGAACTTGATGAGCTTCTGCGCCTCGGGCGTCTTCGCCGCCCATTCGATGCCGGCATAGATATCCTCGGAGTTCTCGCGGAAGATCACCATGTCGGTCTTCTCGGGCTCCTTGACGGGCGAGGGCACGCCCTTGAACCAGCGTACCGGGCGCAGACACACGTAGAGATCGAGCTCCTGCCGCAGCGCGACGTTGATCGAGCGGATGCCGCCGCCGACGGGCGTCGTGAGCGGCCCCTTGATCGAGACCACGTACTCGCGCGCGGCCTGCAGCGTCTCTTCCGGCAGCCAGACGTTTTCCCCGTAGACCTTGCAGGATTTTTCCCCCGCGTAAATCTCCATCCATACGATCGCCTGCTTCGCTCCATAGGCCTTCTTCACCGCCGCATCGACGACCTTGACCATCACCGGCGTGATGTCGACGCCGGTACCGTCGCCCTCCATGAACGGGATGATCGGGTGGTCGGGCACGCTGAGCGAAAAATCCTTGTTGACCGTGATCCTCGTGCCGCCGGTGGGTACCTGGATGTGCTTGAACGCCATGGCAGAACTCCACGTCGGGGAAGCGTCGATTATATAAGAGGGGGCGAGCGTTCCTGCCCTGCTACCAGGCTGGGAATA
Source organism: Burkholderiales bacterium (assembly GCA_036007105.1). Classification (GTDB taxonomy): domain Bacteria; phylum Pseudomonadota; class Gammaproteobacteria; order Burkholderiales; family SG8-39; genus 2-02-FULL-66-14. Next base: position 1,563 of record DASYPC010000226.1, read on the forward strand.
GACGCAGGTCAAGTGATCTCTCGAGCAGCCAGACCATGGCGACGAGCGCGATCAGCGCCGAGCCGCCGATGAACAGCATCCGCCGGTAGAGCCAGGTGCGGCGCATCAGGAACGCGGCCGGCAGGAATACGGCGACGATCGCGAGCTGCCCCGTCTCGACACCGAGGTTGAACCCGACCAGCGCGATGAGCAGTGCGTCCCGCGGCAGGCCGAGGTCCGCGAGCACGCTGGCGAAGCCGAACCCGTGCACCAGCCCGAACGCAAAGGCGACCATCCAGCGCCGCCCGAGCACGAGCGGCCGCAGGTTGTTCAGCGCGGCGAGCAGTACCGAGAGTGCAATCGCCGATTCGACGATGCGCGACGGCAGCTGGATCACGGCGAGCGCGGCAAGCGAGAGCGTGATCGAGTGCGCGACGGTAAAGGCGGTGACCACCTTGAACACCTCCCAGAACACCGGAGCGAAGCGCCCGGCCGGTTCCCAGCCGCGCCTGCCCGCAATCAGCGCCGCCGGCAGCAGCAGCGAAATGAGGAACAGCACGTGGTCGAATCCGATCCAGATGTGCCAGATCCCGTGCCCCACGTAGTCGAAGAACTGGGACAGCCGCGAGACGGGCGCGAGCGGTACCACCAGACGCGGCTTTTCCGGCCCCAGCACCGCGGTGATCGTCCCCGATGGACGCTCTACCCGTAGCAGTCCGCGGTGCGTCGGATCGAGGTCGAAGAACAGCGAGTACTCGATCTGCGCCTCGCTGAACCGCTGCGCTTCGCAGCGGGCAACGAAGCGCAGCACCGCGTAGGCGCCATCGCTGTGCTGGTCGACGAGATGTTCTGCGGGGGCCAGGGCGCACGCCTTCTGGTCGGCGCGGATCTGCAGCCGCGCGAGCGCGTAGGCCGCGACCTCGCCGTGCCGCGCGCGCAGCTCGCCCCAGGTGATCGCGCCGTCGCCATCGGTATCGAGGCCCACCGCGTACTCCAGGTCGCGCAACGCGATATCCCATTGCCCCTCGATCGTGGTGCCGTCGGCGCGGATTGCGAGATAGCTGTCGCTCGGCTTGTGCGCGTGCGCGATCGCTGCGCAAAAGGCGAGCAGCAGCGCCAGTGCGGTCTTCATCGCGCGGCCTTCAGGGATTCGGCGACGCGCCGCAGCGCGGTGCTCTCGAAGCCGGTCGCGTCGAGCCATTCGAGCGCCGGCGCGGCGCTGCGAGGATCCTTGGCGGCGAGCGCAGCCTTGAGGAGCATGGCCGCATCCCGCGGTTCGCGCTGCGCTTTCCAGTTCTCCACCGCCGCCGCCAGCGCCGCGCGCGCATCACCCTTCAGCTCGAGCAGATAGCGCGCCTCTTCCTGCAGGTGCAGGCGCTCGCCTCGCTGCGCGGAATCGGCGAAGCGCTCGCCGAGTATGCGCGCGTGCGGCTCGGCGGCCGCAGCCCGGAGCGCCCGCTCGGCACGCGCCAGTCGCAGCAAGAGGGTGTCGGAGCGCGTCCAGTCCTTGAGAAGCGCGACGACCGCTGCCGGCCGGTTTTGCTCGAGCAGGAAATCCGCGTAGGCCGCGAGCAGGAAGTTGTCGGTCAGGTCGAGCGCCAGCGCATCGCGGAAGTGCCGCTCGGCGGCGCGCGCGTCATCGAGCCGCCAGGCAATCTCGGCAAGGCGCGTCAGCACCCACAGGCGCAGGCCCGGAGGCGCCGTGGCATTGCGCACGAGCGCTGCGCCGAGCGCCTCGTAGGCGGTGCGCGCCTTCCCTGTCGTCGCGTCGACGTAGGCCATACACCCCGCGGCATGCAGCTCGCTCGAGCGATCGCGCAGTGCCTCGCATTCGAGTCGGGCGGCCGGGTAGTCGGCACGCACCATGAAGATCGCGGCCCGCCAGGCGTGCGGTTCCGGATCTTGCGGGGTGCGTCGCGCGGCGGCGGCAAGGTCCTCGAGCGCGCCGTCAAAGTCATGCCGGTACTGGCGCAGCAATCCCCGCGTCGTCAGCACGCCCGGATGCGGGTTCGCGACGGAATACCAGGGCCGCAGCGCGGCATCGGCATACCCCACGTAGCGCGGATCGCCTTCGGCCATCGCCAGGTCGAAATAGCGCCGGGCAAGCCGCACGGCCGGCAGAGGGTCGGAAGGGGTCGCCGCGACTCCGGCGCGCAGCTTTCTCAGCTCGGCGGCGAGCGGGTCCGAGGGGCGTACGGGCAGTCGCTCGAGGACCTCCCGGTCATCCACGGGTGCGCGGGGCGCGGCCGACGCCAGCGTCGCCAAGGTCAGAATCAGGAGCAGCGCGGCACGCATCAACTCATTGTATCAAAAGAGAATTTTTACTCCCGTCAACCGGCCTCGCCGTCACGCGTTGCTAGACGTGGGGGAGGGCGGCGAATGGTTCGCGTCTACCCGTTTTCAACTACAAATCACGAATGAGGAGAAATGCAATGAAGAAGCTGCTGTCCATGATCGTCGCCGCAATGTTCACCGCGGTCAGCGTCAGTGCGATCGCCGCCTCGCATGCGGGCGCTGCGAAGGGCGATGAGAAGAAGGACGAGAAGGCGAAGATGGAGAAGAAGGAAGCCAAGGGCGAGAAAAAGGGCGACGAGAAGAAGGCCGACAAGGCCAAAATGGAGAAGAAACCCAAGGGCGAGAAGAAGGGCGCCGCGAAAAAAGAAGAGAAGAAAGCCGAGGCGAAGAAGGACGAAGTGAAGAAGGACGAGCCGAAGAAGGACGAAAAGAAGGACGAGAAGAAGAAGTAAGTCTTCCGTCTTCAGGTATCCTGAGAAAGGCGGGGCGCGATCCCCGCCTTTTTCTTTTCCCGTATGCGCATCGCGCTTTCCATACTCGCTCTCGCCTTCGCGCTCGCTGCGCGCGCCGAGCTGCCGCTCGTCGAGTTGAGTGCCGGCGTGCACCTGATCAAGGCGGAGTTCGCGGACACGTTCACCACCCGGGCGCGCGGGCTCATGTATCGCGAGAAGCTGGCGCCGAACGCCGGCATGCTCTTTCGCTTCGATGAAAACGCCGTCCAGTGCATGTGGATGAAGAACACGCTGATCCCGCTGTCGGTCGCGTTCATCGACGAGACCGGCGCCATCATCAATATCGTCGACATGCAGCCGCACAACGAGCAGTCGCATTGCGCGACGCGCCCGTCGCGCTACGCACTCGAGATGAACCGCGGCTGGTTCGCCGAGCGCGGCATCAAGCCGGGCGCCAAGCTGCGCGGCATCGAGAAGCTCGCCGCGCCGCGCTGAAGAAACCAACGCGGCTTGGGCTGCGCAAAAAAAACGCGGCCGAAGCCGCGTTTCTTGACGCGGGAGTTGCTCAGAGGCCGCCGTTCTGCTGTGCCACCATGCAGTACAGCATCGGGATCGAGAGCATCGTGTTGAAGCGCGAGACGAGCATCGCCTTGCGCGCCGCGGCCGCCTTTTCCTCGGGGGTCACCGTCACCATGCCGAGCGCCTTCTGCTGGTTCGGCCAGATGATGAACCATACGTTGAACGCCATGACGAGCGCAATCCAGACGCCGATGCCGATCGCGTGGAACGGCTTCTGCAGGCTGAGCGCTTGCAGGATGTAGCCGTTCATCGTCGCGAGCAGCACCCCGGTCACGACCGTCGCGAGCGCCGCCCAGCGGAACCAGAACAGCGCCTCGGGTGCGATCACCTTGCTCACCGCGGGCTTCTGCTCGTCGGGGATCTTCGGCATCGACGGCATCTGCACGAAGTTGAAGTACCAGAGCAGGCCGATCCACATCACGCCCGAGAGCACATGCAGCCAGCGCATGAAGAACGTCGACCACGCCATGTCGGGGCTGATCATGCGGCCCGTGCCGACGCCGGCGAGGATGATGATCACGATGAGCACCACGATCCCTGCGATCACGGTGCGGCCGAGCGACTGGAGTATCGCTGCCATGGCTTTCCTCCTCAGTAGTTGTTCGTCTGGCGAAAAAAGTCTAGCACAGCGCTCAGTGGGGCGCCCCGACGATCCCCGCGGCGGCGGCCAGCAGCACGACGATCTCGAGCACCGCGATGAAGGCATAGATCCGGTCGTTGCGCGCAACCAGGAGCGGAAGAACGCGCAGGTAGCAGAGTGCTGTGACCAGTGCGAGAAAGGCGATGCCGAAGTAATTGAGGTAGTCGCCGCGCGTGGCAAGGGCGAGCCAGCCCCACCCCGCAGGCGCGCCGACCGCGGCGCGGTACTGGTCCACGGGCAGGCCCCACACCTTGGCCAGCTCGTCGAACGGAACATGCGGTGCCGCAAGCCCCAAGGCATAGGCGAAAAACGACGCGACCAGAACCGCCAGGCCTGAGCGGGTCCCCCAATCGAGCCATCGCGCGTACGCGAGTTCTTCGGCCCAAAAGCGATCGTTCGACGGGTCCATGCGTCGGCTCAGCTCCAGATTCCCAGTCCCTTCAATAGCGCCCGCACTCCGGCGACGAGGAGCAGGCCGACAACCAGATTGCGCACGGTCGCGGCCCGGGCCATCCGCAACAGCCTCGCGCCGATCTTCGCGCCGAGCATCACCCCTACGATCGAGGGGGCGACCAGGATCGGCAACACGGCGCCCTGGTTGATGTAGACCCACGCGGCGGAAGTGTCGATCACGGAGAGCACCAGCCCCGAAGTCCCGACCGCGAGCTTGAGCGGCACCCCCATGAGGAGGTTCAGCGCCGGAACATTCGCCCAGCCCGCGCCGAGACCGAACAGCCCGGCGAGCAGGCCGATGCCCGCGAAGGCAACCAGACCTTGCGGTGTGCGATGCGCGCGCCAGTCGAAGTCGCGCCCGGTCGCGGGATCATGGAACGCGCCGCTCAGGCCGAGCGCCGCGCTCAACCGATCCTGTGCCGGCACTTCGGGGAACTCCGATTTCTTCGCGCGCAGCATCAGGAACGCGATGACCAGGATCGTCGCGCCCAGCGCCGTCTGCGCAATGTGCGTCGGCAGGGCGAGCCCGATCCAGGCGCCGGCAATCGAGGTGATCGAGCCGACGAGCGCAAGCGGCATCGCAATGCGCAGGCTCGCCAGCTTGCCGCGCAGCAGCCGGGGCGCGGCGGAAAGGGCACCCGACAGCGCGAGCAGCAACCCGGCGGCGCGGACGAAATCGAGATGAAACGGGAAGAACCCGCTGATCAGCGGCACGAACAGCACGCCGCCGCCGACCCCGGCGAGCACGCCGACAATGCCGATCGCGAAACTCACGACGAACAGCGCGGCCGGCCAGATCCACCAGGGGACGGCATCGGCCTGCCCCGCAAGAGCGGGTCCCGCAAACGCGAGCGCGATGACGGCAAGCAATGCCCGGGGCACAGGGAATTGTCGCATGCAGGAATCCAGCCTTCCTTTCAGGCTATGCTTGCCGCATGCCCAAGCTCGCCGCCAACCTGTCATTGCTCTTTCCGCAGATGGATTTTCTCGATCGATTCGCGGCCGCTGCGCGCGCGGGGTTCCGCTACGTCGAATACCAGCTGCCGTACGCATGGCCGGCGGCGGCGATCGCCGAGCGCGCGAGCGCCGCGGGCATCGAGGTCGTGCTGCACAACGTTCCGGCGGGCGATGCGCAGAAGGCAGATCGCGGCATCGCGTGCCTGCCCGAGCGAGTGAGCGAGTTCCGCGAGGGCGTCGAGCGCGCGATCGAGTACGCAAAATTGGCGCGCTGCCGGCGGCTCAACTGCCTCGCTGGACTCGTGCCTGCCGATGCAGTGCGCTCGCGCCACTACGACACGCTCGTCGAGAACGTGAAATTCGCCGCCGGGCGGCTCGCCGCGGCGGGCATCCAGCTCATGATCGAGCCGGTCAACACGCGCACGGTTCCGGGATTTTTCCTGACGACCTCTCGTCAGGCGATCGAGGTGCTCGACGCCGCCGGCTCCGCGAATGCCTGGCTGCAGTACGACATCTTCCACATGCAGATCATGGAAGGCGACCTCGCGCGCACGATCGAGCGGCTGCTGCCGCGCATCGGCCACATGCAGCTCGCCGACGTTCCGGATCGCCATGAGCCCGGCACCGGCGAGATCCATTTCGATTTCCTGCTGCGGCACATCGACCGGATCGGCTACGCCGGCTGGATCGGCTGCGAATACAATCCGAAGGGCGACACGATCGAAGGCCTGGCGTGGGCGAAGCCCTACCTGTAGCGCAAGTGAACGTGGAGCGGCAACGCGCCGTCGTCGCCGCGCTGCGCGAATTCCTGCCCGAGCCGGCCGTGTTGTGGCACGAAGAGGAAACCCGCCCGTACGAGTGCGACGGTCTCACCGCGTACCGGCACGTGCCGATGGTCGTGGCTCTGCCCGACACCGAGCAGCAGGTGCAGCGCGTGCTGAAGACGTGCCACGCGATGGACGTGCCGGTGGTGCCGCGCGGCGCCGGCACCGGGCTCTCGGGCGGCGCGCTGCCGCTCGGCGACGGCGTGCTGCTCTCGATGGCCAAGTTCATGCGCGTCGTGCGGATCGATCCGGTCGCGCGCGTCGCGGTGGTTCAGCCGGGCGTGCGCAACGCGGCGATCTCCGACGTGGCCGCGCCGTTCGGCCTGTACTACGCCCCCGACCCTTCGAGCCAGATCGCGTGCTCGATCGGCGGCAACGTCGCGGAGAACTCGGGCGGCGTGCATTGCCTCAAGTACGGCCTCACCGTGCACAACGTGCTGCGCGTGCGCGGCTACACGATCGACGGTGCGCCGATCGAGTTCGGCTCCGAAGCGCTCGATACGCCGGGCTACGATCTGCTAGCGCTCGTCATCGGCTCCGAGGGACTGCTCGCGGTGATCACCGAGGTCACGGTGAAGCTGCTGCCCAAGCCCCAGTGCGCGCGGGTCATCATGGCCTCGTTCGACGACGTGGAGAAGGCGGGCAACGCGGTCGCTGCGGTGATTGCCGCGGGAATCCTGCCCGCCGGGCTGGAGATGATGGACAAGCCGGCGACGCATGCGGTGGAGGAATTCGTTCATGCCGGGTACGACCTCGAGGCGGTCGCCATCCTGTTGTGCGAATCCGACGGCTCGCCCGAGGAAGTCGACGACGAGATCGCACGCATGAAAGCGGTCCTCGAAGCGTCCGGAGCGACGCGGCTCAGCGTGTCGCGCGACGACGCCGATCGGCTGCGCTTCTGGTCGGGGCGCAAGGCGGCTTTCGGCGCGATGGGGCGGATCTCGCCCGACTATTACTGCATGGACGGCACGATCCCGAGAAAGCGTCTCGGCGAGGTGCTCACCTTCATCGCGCAGATGGAGAAGAAATACGGGCTGCGCTGCCCGAACGTGTTCCATGCGGGCGACGGCAACCTTCACCCGCTGATCCTGTTCGACGCGAACGACCCCGGCCAGCTGACGCGGACCGAGCAGTTCGCCGCCGAGGTCCTGGAGAAATGCATCGAGGTCGGCGGAACGATCACCGGCGAGCACGGCGTCGGCGTGGAGAAGATCGACCAGATGTGCGCGCAGTTCGGCAGCGAGGAGCTGGAAGTGTTCCATGCGGTCAAGCGCGCGTTCGACCCGAAGGGCCTGCTCAATCCCGGCAAGGCGGTGCCAGCGCTCTCGCGCTGCGCGGAATTCGGCCGCATGCACGTGCGCGGCGGAAAGCTCTCTCACCCGGAGCTGCCGCGCTTCTGATGGACGCGGCGTCTGCGGCGTTCGCCGGGCGGATTCGCGAGGCCGCCGAAACCGGGCGGGCCCTGCGGCTGCGCGGCGGCGGGACGAAAGACTTCTATGGCGGCGTACCGAGCGGCGAGATTCTCGACACCCGCGCCTGCGCCGGCATCGTCAGCTACGAGCCGAGCGAGCTGGTGCTGAGCGCGCGCTGCGGCACGCCGCTTGCAGAGCTCGAATCCGCGCTGCGCGCGAACGCGCAGATGCTTGCGTTCGAGCCGCCGCATTTCGGCGCCGGTGCGACGCTCGGCGGCTGCGTCGCCGCCGGGCTCTCGGGCCCGCGACGCGCGGCCGCGGGTTCCCTGCGCGACTTCGTGCTCGGCGCGCGGATCGTGGACGGCCGCGGTCGGCTGCTTTCGTTCGGCGGCCGGGTCATGAAGAACGTGGCCGGCTACGACGTCTCGCGCCTGCTCGCCGGGTCGCTCGGAACGCTCGGCGTCCTCGTCGAGGTCTCGCTCAAGGTTCTGCCGCGGCCGGTCTCCGAGTGCACGCTGCAGCTCGAAATGCCGCAGCCCCGCGCGATCGAAGCGATGAATCGCTGGGCCGGGCTGCCGTTGCCCGTTTCTGCCACCGCTTGGCAGGACGGTGTTCTCGCCGTACGGCTCTCCG
>DASYPC010000227.1:0-13732 GCA_036007105.1 Burkholderiales bacterium
TCAGCAAGTAGTCGAGCGCGTTCAGCTCGAACGCCTCGATCGCGTGCTCATCGTGTGCGGTCACGAAAACGACCGCCGGCGCGCCGGGCAGCCGGGCCAGATGCCGCGCGGCTTCGAGGCCGCCCATTCCGGGCATTGCGATATCGAGCAGCAGGACCTGCGCGCCGCTCGCAGGGAAGCTCTCCATGACTTCGATGCCGTTGCGCGCTTCGCCGACGATGCGGGTCGGCAGTTCTCCGGCGAGATCGGCGAGCAGCTCCTTCAGCCGCTCGCGCGCCGGCGCCTCGTCGTCCGCAATGAACACTCTCAGCTCGCTCACGCGACCGGCCCTCGCACGCCTTCGGCAGCCGCAGCGCCGCTGCGGTACGGAATCTCGATCTGGACGCGGTAGCGCCCGCCTTCGATCCTCGATTCGAGCGTCGCTTCCGCGTCGAAGCACAAGCGCAGGCGCTCGCGGATGTTTTCCAGCGCCATGCGATTGCCCGGCTGCAGAGGTGCATCCCCGTGGTACGGATTTTCGATGCGCGCCCGCACGCGGTTCCCGCGCCGCTCGATCCGCACCATGATGTCCGCAGGTTGCGTCGCGGGCTCGACGCCGTGATGGACCGCATTTTCGAGCAGCGGCTGCAACATCAACGGGGGAACGAGCGCATCCGAAGGCGCAGCATCGAGCTCCCAGGCGATGCGCATGCGCTCGCCCAGGCGCAGCTGCTCGATCGCGGCATAGCGCTCGAGCAGCGCGATCTCGTCGGCGAGCCGCACGAAGCGCCTGCCTTCTGCCATCAGCTCGCGAAACAGGTCGGCAAGGTCTTCCAGCGTGCGCTCGGCGCGCTGCGGATCGCGCCGCATCAGCGAAAGCACCGCGTTGAGGCTGTTGAAGAGAAAATGCGGGCGGATCCTCGCCTGCAACGCCTGCAGTCGCGCCTCCGCAAGCGCCGGAGAATAGGCGCGCACGTTCAACCTGAGATAACCCAGCAGTGCGGTGGTGACGATCGCAGCAAGCACGAGCGCTCGCAGCATCGTCCCCGTGCTGGCGGTCCCTCCGCCCGGTGCGAAGTAGAGGTGCGCAGCCCATGCAAGCGTGAGCACCAGTCCGAGCACGGATGCGCACCCGGCCCAGTATGGAAGACGTGCGAGGCTGCTCGACGCGAAGTACAGCGTCACCAGGCTCGCGAGCAGTACGGGCTCGAGCAGCACCGCGGTGCGCATGGTTCGCTCGGGCATCAGCGTCCAACCCGGCTCGGCGAACACGACCGCGCCGAGTGCGAGCACATGCGCGCCGATCACGATGCGCGCGATCACGCCGAGATTGCGGAAGTCGGGAAGGGCGTCCGGCTGGACGTTTTGCCTTATACTTGCCATCACTGCCATGCGGCGCAACGAGCGCCGCGCCTTCCGAGTATGCCCCATGGCCCGGCGAGCGTCCAAGGGTTCCAATAACAAGCGCTGGTCCGGCCGATTCGCCGAGCCCGTCGACGCGCTGGTCAAGCGCTTTACCGCTTCGCTCGCGTTCGACCGGCGCCTCGCGCTGCACGACATCGCTGGCTCGCTCGCGCACGCGCGCATGCTCGCCGCGTGCGGGATTCTCTCCACCGCCGACCGGGACGCGATCGAGCGCGGCCTGGCGCGCGTGCGCAGCGAGATCGAGTCCGGTCGATTCGCCTGGTCCGACGAAGCCGAAGACGTGCACACCGCGATCGAGCGCAGGCTGATTGCGCTCTCGGGCGATCCCGGCAAGCGGCTGCACACCGCGCGCTCGCGCAACGACCAGGTCGCAACCGATGTGCGGCTGTGGTTGCGCGACGAGATCGACGCGATTCGCGCGCTGCTCGAAAAGCTGCTCGGCGCACTGCTCGCGCAGGCAGGGCGGCACGCGGCGCTCGTGATGCCGGGCTTCACCCACCTGCAGGTGGCACAGCCGGTGACGTTCGGCCACCACCTGCTTGCGTACTGCGAGATGTTCGAGCGCGACCGGGCGCGGCTCGCCGATTGCAGGAAGCGCGTCAACGTGCTGCCGCTCGGCGCGGCGGCGCTCGCCGGGACGACGTTCCCGATCGATCGCGAGCGGGTCGCGCGCGAGCTCGGTTTCGAGGCCATCGCCGCGAACTCGCTCGACGCCGTCTCGGATCGCGACTTCGCAATCGAGTTCGCCGCGTGCGCAGCGCTCATCATGGTGCATCTGTCGCGCTTCGCCGAGGAGCTGGTGCTGTGGATGAATCCGCGCTTCGCGTTCGTGCGCGTGCCCGATCGCTACTGCACCGGCTCGTCGATCATGCCGCAGAAAAAGAATCCCGACGTGCCGGAGCTGGTGCGCGGCAAGAGCGGCCGGGTAGTCGGGCACCTCGCGGCGCTGCTTGTGCTCATGAAGGGGCAGCCGCTCGCCTACAACAAGGACAACCAGGAGGACAAGGAAGCGCTGTTCGACACGGTCGACACCGTGAAGGATTCGCTTGCCGCGTTCGCCGGCCTGGTCGCGGGCATCCAGCCGCAACCGAAGGCGATGCGGGCGGCGGCGATGGAAGGGTTCTCGACCGCAACCGATCTCGCCGACTACCTCGCTAGGAAGGGCGTGCCGTTTCGCGACGCCCACGAATCCGTGGCGCGCGCGGTGAAGGAAGCCGAGCGACGCGGCTGCGACCTTGCGGATCTTCCGCTCGCAGCGCTGCGCCGTTTCTCGCCCGCCATCGGCAAGGACGTGTACCGCGTGCTCACGCTGGAAGGCTCGATTGCGAGCCGCAACCATCCGGGGGGCACTGCGCCCGCGCAAGTGCAGGCCGCTGTTCGCCGCGCACGCAAGCGATTGAAAACGTGAACTAACCGGGCTCGGCCGCGGTCCGTTCCATATGCGGGCCGTCACGATAGAGCCGGGCAAGCCCCACTCGCTGACGCTGCAGGAGCTGGAGGATCCGCTGCGCGATCCGGGCGCGGTTCTCGTGCGCACACTCGCGATCGGCGTGTGCGGCACCGACCGGGACCTGATCGACGGCGTGTACGGAGAAGCGCCGGCCGGGCGCGACCGCCTGGTCCTCGGCCATGAATCGCTCGGAACGGTCATCGCGGCTCCGCACGGAAGTGGCCTCGCGCCCGGCGATCTCGTGGTCGGGATCGTGCGCCATCCGGACCCCGTGCCCTGCGCGTTTTGCGCATTCGGCGAATGGGACCTGTGCGCCAACGGACGCTACACCGAGCGCGGCATCAAGCAGGCCGACGGATTCTGCGCCGAGCGCTGGCAGGCCGACCCGGGCTTTCTCATCAAGGTGAGTCCGGCGCTTGGCCTCGCCGGTGTGCTGGTCGAGCCGACGAGCATTGTTGCCAAGGCGTGGGAGCATATCGAGCGCATCAGTGCGCGCTCGCGCCGAGCGCCGCACCGTGCGCTCGTCACCGGCGCCGGACCCGTGGGGTTGATGGCGGCCCTGATCGGGATCCAGCGCGGGCTCGAGGTTCACGTGCTCGACCATAACGACGAGGGCCCGAAGCCGCGCCTCGCGCGCGAGCTCGGGGCGCAATACCATTTGGAGTTTCCGTCCTTCGCGCCGGACGTCGTGATCGAATGCACGGGCTCTCCGGTCATCGTCGCGCAGGCGCTTGCGCGCGGCGCGCCGGGCGGCATCGTCTGCCTCACCGGTCTCAGCGGCTCGCGGCATGGCCCGAGTCTGGACGTCGCCGAGCTCAATCAGTCGATGGTGCTCGAAAACCGCGTCGTGTTCGGCACGGTGAACGCGAACCTTCGGCACTACCGCGCGGCCGCCGGGGCGCTTGCGTGCGCGGACCGCGAATGGCTCGAGCGAATCATCACCCGTCGCGTCCCGCTCGGCCGCTGGCGGGAAGCCTACGAAAAACAGCACGGCGACGTGAAAACGGTGCTTCTCTTTGAAGATTGAAGACTACGCGCTGATCGGCGATTGCCACAGCGCGGCGCTCGTCGGCCGCGACGGGTCGATCGACTGGCTGTGCTGGCCGCGTTTCGACTCGTGCGCGTGCTTTGCCGCCCTGCTCGGCACCCCGGAGCACGGACGCTGGAAGATCGGTCCCGTGGCGGAAAAGCATGCCGTCCATCGGCGCTACCGGGACGACACGCTGATTCTCGAGACCGAGTTCGAGACCGCCGAGGGCGCAGTAACCGTGATCGACTTCATGCCCGTCCGCGATGCGTACTGCGACCTGGTACGCCTCGTCGTCGGCCGGCGCGGGCGTGTCGCGATGGACATGGAGTTCGTGCTGCGCTTCGACTACGGCGCTTCGGTGCCGTGGGTCACGCGGCTGCCTGACGGCGACGGCATTCGCGCCATAGCGGGCCCGGATCTGGTGGTGCTGCGCTCTCCGGTACCGCTGGAGGGAAAGAGCCTCACGACCGTGGCGCGCTTCGAAGTCGCAGAAGGCGAGCGCTTGCCGTTCGTTCTGGCGCATGGCGCTTCGCATCTCGAGCTCCCACGCGGCATCGATGCGCAACGCGCGCTCGAAGACACGCAGAAGTTCTGGGAAGAGTGGTGCACGCGATGCCAGGTGGGCGGCGAATGGGCGGGCATCGCACGGCGCTCTCTGATCACGCTGAAGGCGCTGACGTACGCGCCGACCGGCGGCCTGGTCGCCGCGCCGACCACTTCGTTGCCCGAGCTGCTCGGCGGCGTGCGCAACTGGGACTACCGCTTTTGCTGGCTGCGCGATGCGACGCTCACGCTGCTGGCGCTGATGGGCGGCGGATATTACGAGGAGGCGACCGCCTGGCGTGATTGGCTGCTGCGCGCAGTGGCTGGCTCGCCGCAGCAGATGCAGATCATGTACGGCATCGCGGGCGAGCGCCGGATGCCCGAATGGACGATCGATTGGTTGCCGGGCTACGAAGGCTCGGCCCCGGTGCACGTCGGCAATGCGGCCGCGAGCCAGCTCCAGCTCGATGTCTACGGCGAAGTGATGGACGCGCTGCATCAGGCACGCAAGCAGGGCATCGGGCGTGAAGATACTTCCTGGGACGTGCAGCGCGCGTTGCTCGAGCACCTGGAGACCTGCTGGCAGGAGCCCGACGCAGGATTGTGGGAGGTTCGCGGGCCGCCTCGCCACTTTACCTATTCCAAGATGATGTGCTGGGTCGCGTTCGATCGCGCAATCAAGGCGGTCGAAGAACACGGGCTGACAGGGCCGGTCGAGCATTGGCGCGAGTTGCGCGCGAAGATCCACGAGGAGGTGTGCCGGCGCGCCTGGCGCCCGCAGCTCGGCGCCTTCGCCCAGAGCTACGACTCGGACGAGCTAGACGCGAGCCTGTTGCTGCTGCCGATGACCGGCTTCCTTCCCGCCACCGACCCGCGCGTGCGCGGAACCGTCGAGGCCATCCAGCGCGGACTCACGGTGGACGGGCTGGTCTTGCGCTATCGCACACGGCCCACGCTCGACGGCCTGCCGCCGGGCGAAGGCGTGTTCCTCGCCTGCAGCTTCTGGCTCGCCGACGCGCTCTGCCTCCTTGGGCGCGCGGACGAAGCGCGCGCGCTCTTCGAGCGCCTAGTCGCGCTCTGCAACGACGTTGGATTGCTTGCCGAAGAATACGACCCGGCGGCGCTGCGTCAGCTAGGCAACTTCCCGCAGGCGTTCTCGCACGTGGCGCTCGTCAACACCGCGATGAACCTGAGTGCGCATGCCAAGCCCGCGGAGCAGCGTTCCGGGAAACAAGCGGCGTGAGGCGCCGCTACGCGCTCTGCTTCACGCCCTCCAGAACCTTGCGCAGCTCGCCGGACTCGTACATCTCTTTCATGATGTCCGAGCCGCCGACGAATTCGCCGTTGACGTAGAGCTGGGGAATCGTCGGCCAGTTGGCGTACTCCTTGATGCCCTGGCGGATGTCCGGGTTCTCCAGCACGTTGACGGTGAAGAACTGCTTGACGCCGCAGGCCTGCAGCACTTGCACGGCCATGTGCGAGAAACCGCACTGCGGCATCTGCGGCGTGCCCTTCATATAGAGGACGACGGGGTGGCCGGTGACCTGGTCTCTGATCAGTTGTTGCGTATCCATGAGCTTCGTGCTCCAAATCCGAGTCGATTAGTCGGATTTTAGCTTGCCGCCCGTTGCGCGCGCAATGCCGGCGAGATCCGGCCAACTCGTCACGCCCTCGAATCCGGCAGCGCGGAGCAGCGTTTGAACCGGCTCGTGCTGCCCCTGGCCGTGCTCCAGCAACAGCCAGCCGCCCGCCTTCAGAAACGCGGCCGCATCGCGCGTGATCTGACGGATCTCGTCGAGGCCGTCCGCGCCGGCAACGAGCGCTTCGCGCGGCTCGAAGCGCACATCGCCCTCGCCGAGATGCGGGTCTTCCAGCGCGACATAGGGAGGGTTCGACGCGACGACATCGAAGCGCTCGCCGCGAACCGGTTCGAACCAGCGCCCGTGCCGGAGCTCGATCTCGAGCCCGAGCTTGGCTGCGTTGCGGTTTGCGTATGCGAGGGCGGCGGCGCTCGCCTCGACGGCGACCATACGCACCCGCGGCCGATGGCGCTTGATCGCCAGCGCAATCGCGCCGCAGCCCGTTCCAAGGTCGAGCACGCTCGCTTTCGTGGCCGGCGGGATCCGCTCGAGCGCGAGCTCGACGAGGAGCTCGGTTTCCGGCCGCGGGATCAGCACCGGCGGGCCGACCGAGAGCGGCAGGCCGTAGAACTCGCGCCTGCCGACGATGTAGGCGACGGGCTCGCCTGCGCGGCGCCGCGCCGCCATTTCCGCGAACCGCGCCTCGATCTCCGCAGGCAGTTCACGCTCGCCGTTCGCGAGCACGCTCGCCTCGGAAAAGCCGCAGGCTTCGGCAAGCAGCAGCCTCGCCTCGCGCGGCTCGATTGCGGCGTCGGCAAGAACCCGCGCGATGTTCAAGTCAGCCGGATTCCTCGGCGAGCTGGGCGAGCCGCTCCGCGCGATCGGCTGCGAGCAGACCGGCGATCAGCTCGTCGAGCTCGCCGTCGAGGATGCGCTCGATCTTGTAGAGCGTGAGATTGATGCGGTGATCGGTGACGCGTCCCTGCGGGAAGTTGTAGGTGCGGATGCGCTCCGAGCGATCGCCCGAGCCGATCAGCGACTTTCGCGTCGAAGCCGTCTTCGCGGCGATCTCGCGTTCGCGCCGGTCCTTGATACGTGCAGCGAGCACGCCGAGCGCTTTCTCCCGATTCTTGTGCTGCGACCGGGAATCCTGGCATTCGACCACGATCCCGGTGGGCAGGTGCGTCACGCGGATCGCGGACTCCGTCTTGTTGACGTGCTGCCCGCCCGCGCCCGAGGCGCGAAACGTATCGATGCGCAATTCCGCCGGGTTGAGCGCGACCTCGTCGACCGCGTCGGCTTCCGGAAGGACGGCGACGGTGCAGGCCGAAGTGTGGATCCGGCCCTGCGCCTCGGTTTCCGGGACGCGCTGCACGCGATGTCCGCCGGATTCGAACTTGAGCTTCGCGTAGACGCCCTGTCCCGAGAGGCGCGCGACCACCTCCTTGTAGCCGCCGAGCTCGGAAGGGCTCTCAGAGACGAGCTCGACCGCCCAGCGCTGCCGCTCCGCGTAGCGCACGTACATGCGCAAAAGGTCCCCGGCGAAGAGCGCCGATTCATCGCCTCCGGTTCCTGCGCGGATTTCGAGAAACACGTTGCGCTCGTCGTTCGGATCCTTCGGCAGAAACTGCTGCTGCAGCGTCTCTTCCAGCTGCTGCATCGCCGCCCGCGCAGTGTTCAGCTCTTCCTCGGCGAAAGACTGCATCGCGGCGTCGGCCGCCATTTCCTTCGCGGCAGCGGCATCGCGCTCGGCCTGGCGATAGCGCCCGTACAGCTCCAGCAGCGACGTCAGCTCGGCGTGCTCGCGCGAAAGCTTGCGCAGCTGGTCGAGGTCGCGCGCCGCGTTCTCCGAGGCGAGCAGGCCATTGAGCTCCTCGAGCCGGCCCGCAAGGCGGTCGAGCCGGTTACGCAGTGCTTCGTTCAAGTGCGGAGGCGGAAAAGGCGCGCGATGGTATCGGCCAGGCTGCGGCGCTCTTCGGCCGTCGCTTCGTTCAGCGCCTGGGTCGGACCATGCATGAGCTTGTTGGTGAGCCCCTGCGAGAGCGCTTCGAGCACCTGCTTCGGATCCTCGCCCTTGTGCAGCAGCTTGAGCGCCCGGTCGACCTCATGCTGCCGCGCTTCCTCGGCGCGCTCGCGCAGCTGGCGAATCAGCGGCACGGCTTCCCGCACCGCCATCCAGTGCATGAACTGGCCGACCTGCGTTTCGATGATCGCCTCGGCCTGCTCGACCGCCGAGCGTCGCGCGTCGAGATTTCCCTGCACGATCTGCTGCAGGTCGTCGACCGTGTAGAGGAACACGTCGTCGAGGTCTGCCACCTCGCGCTCGATGTCGCGCGGCACCGCCAGGTCGACCATGAACATCGGGCGGCGGCGTCGCGCCTTGAGCGCGCGCTCGACCAATCCCTTGCCGAGGATCGGCAGCGACGAAGCAGTGCACGAGACGACGATGTCGTGCTCGTGCAGGTGCTCGGCCAGCATGCGCAGCTCGATCGCCCGCCCGTTGAAACGGCGCGCAAGCGCGTGCCCCCGCTCGAGCGTGCGATTCGCCACTGTCAGGCGTGCGGGCGCCTGGGCGGCGAAATGGGTTGCGCAGAGCTCGATCATTTCGCCCGCGCCAATGAAAAGCACGCTCTGTTCGTGCAGCGAAGGGAAAATTCGCGCCGCGAGCTTCACCGCGGCGGCCGCCATCGACACGCTGTTCGCACCCACCTGCGTATTGGTGCGGACTTCCTTCGCCACGGCGAACGAGCGCTGGAAGAGCTTGTGCAGGATCGTGCCGAGCGTACCGGCCGACTCCGCGACCCGCACCGCCTCCTTGAGCTGCCCGAGGATCTGCGGCTCGCCGAGCACCATCGAGTCGAGGCCGGAAGCGACCCGGAATGCGTGGCGCACCGCCTGCTCGCGCGGCAGCGTATAGAGGTACGGCGAGAGATCGTCCGGGCGCAGCCGGTGGTACTCCGCAAGCCAGGCCGTTGCGGCCTGCGTTTCGCCCGCGGACACGTACACCTCGGTGCGATTGCAGGTCGACAGGATCGCCGCCTCGCTCGCCCCGCGCCCGCGAACGAGATCGCCCAGCGCGCCTTCCAGCGCGTGCGTCGCGAACGCCACGCGCTCGCGGATTTCCAGCGGCGCGGTCTCGTGATTGAGTCCGAGTGCAAACAGGGTCATTGGGCGCAAGCGCTTGTTTCAAGCGGATTTTACGCCGGGCGGTAAAAGAAGGCTGATCTAGCGCAAGAGCGCCGTCAAATGCCCTATGCCGCGCAAGCGTCGACCTTCTTCCGCAGCTCGGGAAGGCAGGACCCGCAGTTGGTTCCGCACTTGAGCTGTCTTTGCAGTTCGTCGAGGGACCTGCGCGTTGCCAGAAACGCGTCGATCTCGGATTCGCCGACGTCGAAGCAGTTGCAGAGCGTGCGGCCGCGCGACATCCCTGCGTCGAGCGGGGCATCGGCAGCAAGCTGAAGATGGCGCCGCAGCTCGCGAACGGGCGCATCGCGCAGCCACAGGTCCCTCAGCCACCGTTCCGAGCGGACGTTGCCCGAGACACGCACCGCGCGAACGCGGTCGTCCTGGAGAGCGACTCGCCGTGACACCGATGCGTCTTCGTACTTGACGACGTCCGCGGCACCCAGGCCGAAGGCGTCATCGATGCACGCCAGCAAGCGCTGCGAAGGTGCCGTTTGCGCCCCGAGCACGAGCCGCACACCCGCGCGCTCGCGGCCGACGAGCGTGCGCGCGGCAAACGGCACCGCGCTCATGAATGGCGTCAGTTGCTCGAAAAGCGTGGCAACGTCGTTGGCGCCGCCAAACGCGACCAGCCGCCACGGCAGCCTCGCCGGAAGGACGCGAACCGCGCAATGCTTGAGCTCCGGCTGCTTCGACGAAGGATCGAGAGCGCCCAGCGTGAGCTCGTTGACGCCGAGGCGGCCATCGCCGCCGAGAAACCGGGCGCCCCAGTGCATCGGCAGGTAGACCAGACCGGGTCGAACGCCCGGATCGGCAGCGACCGAAGCGTAAAGGTCGCCGCGCCGCGAGCTGACCTTGACCAGCTCGAGGTCTTCGCACGCGAAGCGCGAGAGATCCTCCGGATGCATCATCAGTCGCGGCTCGGGCTCGTGCGCAAACAGTCCCGCGACCGTTCCCGTGCGGCTCATCGTGTGCCACTGATCGCGCAGCCGCCCCGTCGTGAGCCGCAGTGGATATTGCTCGTCGACCTCCTCGGCGACGGGCCGGTACGGTGTCGCAACGAAGCGAGCTCTTCCCGAGGGCGTCGGGAATACACCCTCTTCGTAAAGCCGCTTCCTGCCTTCGCCGGCCTGCTCCGGAAACGGCCATTGCTGCGGCCCGCGCGCATCCAGCAGCGCGTAGGACAAGCCGGTGATGTCCAGGTCCCGCCCGGACGTGGTCTCCCGATGCTCGTTGAAGATGCTCTCCGGAGCCTCGAACGGGAAGAGCCTTTCTCCGACGGGTGCGAGCCGCCGGGAAAACTCCACCGCAATCCTCCAATCGGGCCAGGCTTCACCCGGAGGAGGGACTGCCGCGCGCACGCGCGAGATGCGGCGCTCGGAGTTGGTCATCGTGCCTTCCTTCTCGCCCCAGCCCGCTGCGGGCAGGAACACATGCGCGTAGCGCGCCGTCTCGGTATTGCGGTAGGCGTCCTGCACGATGACGAGCTCCGCGCGCTCGAGCGCCTCGTGCACGAGCTTCTGGTCCGGCAGCGACTGCGCGGGATTCGTGCACGCGATCCAGACGATCTTGATCTCGCCGGCGCGAACCGCTTCGAACATCTCCACCGCGGTTTTCCCTGGCTTTGCCGGGAGGTCCCTGACTCCCCAGTACGCGGCGATCTCCGCGCGATGCGATGCATTTCCCAGGTCGCGGTGGGCAGACAGCAGATTGGCCATCCCGCCCACCTCACGCCCGCCCATCGCATTGGGCTGGCCGGTCAGGCTGAACGGCCCTGCGCCCGGCCTGCCGATGTGGCCCGTGGCGAGGTGCAGGTTGATGAGTGCGACGTTCTTGGCGGTCCCGCTCGAAGACTGGTTGAGTCCCTGGCAGTACAGAGAGAGCGTGGCGCTGGACGTCGCGAACAGACGCGCGGCTTCGACGATCCGCCGTTCCTCGATGCCGCAGATCGCTGCGCTCCGCTTCAGACTGAAGTCGCTTGCGATCCCGAGAATCGAATCGAGCCCTTCGGTACAACGCGCGATGTACGCGCGGTCGACCCACTCTTCCCGCAGCATCACGTGAAGCATGCCGTTGAAGAGCGCGACGTCGGTGCCGGGCACGATCTGCAAATGCAGGGTGGCGGCGTGCGCGGTCTCCGTTTTGCGCGGATCGACGACGATCAAGTGCTTCGGGTTCGCCTTCTCGATCCGTCGATAGAGCACAGGGTGCGCCCAAGCCGTGTTGCTGCCGGCGATGAAGACGCATTCCGCCGACTCGACATCCTCGTAACAGGCCGGCGGGGCGTCTGCGCCGAGCGTCTGCTTGTAGCCGGCCACGGCCGAGGCCATGCACAGGCGCGAATTGGTGTCGATGTTGTTGGTGCCGATGAGCCCGCGGGCGAGCTTGTTGAAGACGTAGTAGTCCTCGGTCAGGAACTGTCCGGAAATGTAGAACCCGACGGCGTCCGCACCCTGCGCGGCCAGCGTGGATCTGAATTTTTCGACGATGAATCCGAGCGCAGCATCCCACGTCTGCCTCTGATTGCCGATCTCGGGGTAGAGCGCGCGAAACGACGGATCCGCCTTGTGCAGCGAGAGCCCCTTCGAGCACAAGCGCCCGTAATTCGCGGGATGGGAAGGATCGCCCCTTACGGCGACGATCTGACGATTCTCGGTCCTCACCAGAACGCCGCAGCCGATGCCGCAATAGCAGCAGGTCGTGGCGACCTCGCGCCTCGGTTCGATCAGCACGAAGCCCTCCTCGACGCGCGCGGCGTAGACCGGCACCTGCACCAGGGCGTCTTCGATGCAGCGTCCCGACACCAGGCTGAAGTGCTGCTTGTAGACGGGCGAGGCGACGACGAGCTCGCCGCCGAGATCGCCGACGATGCCGCGCGACAGGACGTTTGCGCGGGAGAAAGGGTCGTTATTGCCTAGCGCATAGACGCGGTCGTCGTCGAGCCGGAAGATCGCAACCTGCTCGCCGCCGACGAGCGCGCACACGCCGGTATTCGGGACGATGTCCTCCAGCCGGCATGCGCGGACCGCTGCAGGCTCATGCCGCTTCAAGTTCTCCCTTCCGCTCGTCGGGTCGCGCGGGCCGGATCTGCCCGCGCTCGGCAACGAATGCGACGTTCGCGTCCGGCGCGTCGCTGTTCACGAAATGGCGGAAGCGCTTGAGGATTTCCGGCGTCGTGATCGCCTTCTTCCACTCGCACTCGTAGGTCTGGACGTGGCGCTGCATGTCGGCTTCGAGCTCGGCGCCGATGCCGAGCGAGTCCTCGCAGACGACCTTGCGCACGTACTCGATGCCGCCTTCGAGGTTCTCCAGCCAAACGCTCGTGCGCTGCAGGCGATCGCCGGTGCGGACGTAGAACATCAGGAAGCGGTCGATGTACTGGATCAGCGTGGCATCGTCGAGATCGCTCGCCAGCAGGTCGGCGTGGCGCGGCTTCATGCCGCCGTTGCCGCAGACGTAGAGATTCCAGCCCTTCTCGGTGGCGATGATGCCGACGTCCTTGCCCTGCGCTTCGGCACATTCGCGCGTGCAGCCCGAGACCGCCATCTTCAGCTTGTGCGGCGCGCGCAGGCCACGGTAGCGGTTCTCGATGTGGATCGCCATGGTCACCGAGTCCTGCACGCCGTACCGGCACCAGGTGTTGCCCACGCAGGATTTGACCGTGCGCAGCGCCTTGCCGTAGGCGTGTCCGGACTCGAATCCCGCGTCGATGAGCTCGCTCCAGATGAGCGGCAGCTGCTCGACGCGCGCGCCGAACAGATCGATCCGCTGCGCGCCGGTAATCTTGGTGTAGAGGCCGAACTTCTTCGCCACCTCGCCGAGCACGATCAGCTTGTCGGGAAGGATCTCTCCGCCGGGCACCCGCGGCACGATCGAATACGTGCCGTCTTTCTGCAGGTTCGCAAGGAAATGATCGTTGGTGTCCTGCAGCGGCGCGTGCCTCGGCTCGAGGATCATCTCGTTCCAGCAGGACGCGAGGATCGAGGCCACCGCCGGCTTGCAGATATCGCAACCCCGGCCCCGCCCGTGCTTGCGGATCAGCGCCTCGAAGCTCTTCAGCTCCTCGATGCGCACGAGATGGAAGAGCTCCTGCCTCGAGAATCTGAAGTGCTCGCAGAGCCGGTTGCTTACCGTAAAGCCGAGCCTCTTCAGCTCGGAATCCATGATCTGCTTTGCCAGCGGGCCGCATCCGCCGCAGCTCGTCGCGCACTTGGTTCGTTTCTTCAGCGCACCCAGGCTGGCGCATCCAGCCTTTACGGCGTCACAGATTTGCGCCTTGGAAACGCTGTTGCACGAACAAACCAGCGCCGACCCCGGCAACAGATCGACGCCCAGGCCTCTCCCTGAAGAAGAGCGGACGGGAAGAATCAGATCCTCGGGACGCTCGGGCAGCGGCAGCGGGTTGAGCGCCATCTGCAGCAGCGTCCCGTAGTCCGAGGCGTCGCCAACCAGGATCGCACCGACGAGGTGCTTGCGGTCCCCGGAGATCACCAGCTTCTTGTAAACGCCGGTGGCCTCGTCGGTGAAGACGTAGTTCAGCGT
>DASYPC010000228.1:0-7160 GCA_036007105.1 Burkholderiales bacterium
TGTACTTGCCGTCCGATCCGCCCAGGTGCCTCGAGTCGTGCACGTAGTAGTACGCCATCTGGCCGAACGCGAGCGTGACCATGATGAAGTAGATGCCGGAAGTGCGCAGCACGAGCAGCCCGACGATCAGAGACGCGATCCCGGCGACGCCCGCCGCCGCGGCGAGGCTCCACCACAGCCCGGCCGCGCCGTTCTCCGGCGTGACGAACATCAGCGCGTACGCCGCGAGGCCGAACGGCAGCGCGTGGCCGAGGCTGACGAGGCCGGTGTAGCCGACCAGCAGGTCGAGGCTCATCGCGAACATCGCCGTAATCATGATCTTGGTGATGAACTGGATGTAGAACTTCTCGCCGACGAGCGGAAACGCGGCCAGCGCAACGATGCCCGTGATCAGCACGATCTGCAGCGAGCGGGGCTGGGTGTCCATCGCTAGGTCCTGCCGAAGATGCCCTGCGGCCGCCACAGCAGGATCGCCGCCATCAGCAGGTAGACCACCATGCCGGCGATCTGCGGCACCAGCACCTTGCCGAACGTGTCCGCGAGCCCGATCGCGAGCGCTGCGACGAGCGCGCCCTTGACCGAGCCGATGCCGCCGATCACCACCACGACGAACGAGATGATCAGCACTTGGTTGCCCATGCCGGGAAACACCGAAGAGACGGGCGCGGCCAGCATGCCGGCAAGCGCAGCGAGCGCAACGCCGAGCGCGAACACGAGCCGGTACAGCACCCCGATGTCGATGCCGAGCGACTGCACCATCTCGCGGTTGACCGCTCCGGCGCGGATCATCATGCCGAGGCGCGTCTTCTGGATCAGCCAGTACATCGCGAGCGCGATCGCCAGGCAGATTCCCGAGATCACGAGCCGGTACGTCTGGTAGGACAGGTTGTCGGTGAGCGGAATCGAGAAGTCGAGCCCCTGCGGCACCGCCACGCCGTGCACGTCGTCGCCCCAGAGGAGGCTGCGCAGCTCCTCGAAGATCAGAATCAGCCCATAGGTCAGCAGCACCTGGTATAGATGGTCGCGCGCGTACAGGAAGCGCATCACCAGCCACTCGAGTGCCGCACCGAGCGCGACTGCGATGACGACACCGGCCGCGAGCGCCAGCCAGAAATTCCCCTGCATCCTCGTCAGCGAGAACGCGAGGTACGCGCCGATCATGTAGAAACTGCCGTGCGCGAGGTTGATGATGCCCATGATGCCGAAGATCAGCGTCAGGCCGCTCGCGACGAGGAACAGCAGCAGCCCGTACTGAACGCCGTTCAGCACCTGGATCAGGAAGATCACGGGATCCACAAATAAAAGAGCCGGCTCTTGCGGACGCCGGCTCAACCTCCTCTGGCCGCCCGGATGGCCTATGCCATCTTGCAGCCGCGCGCCGGATCCTCGAGCGCCTTCCAAGCGACGCCGACGTACTTGTTCTGAGCGCCGACCACCTGCCGCAGGTAGCTGTCCTGGATCGGGTTGTGCGACCGGGACATCTTCCACTTGCCGCGGGGGCTGTCGATCGTGACGCCTTCCATCGCGGCGACGATCGCCTTGGTCGCCTTGATGTCGCCCTTGACCGCCTTCAGACCGATCTCGAGCAGCTGCGCCGCATCGTAGCCCTGCACCGCGTAGACGTCGGGTTGCAGCTTGTAGGTCTTGGCGTAATCGAGGCGGAATTGCCGGTCCTTCGCGATGTCGAGGCTGTCCGCATAGTGCAGCGTCGTGAACACGCCTTGTGCCGAAGCGCCCTGCGCTTCCAGAGTGCCGTCGGTAAGAAAGCCGTTGCCGAACAGCGGAATCTTCGCCTTCAGGCCGGCCGCGTCGTAGTCCTTGACGAACTTCACCGCTCCGCCGCCGGCAAAGAAGCACGCGGTCGCATCAGGCCGCGCCGCCGCGATCTCGGTCAGCAGCGCCTGGAACTCGACGTTCGGGAACGGCAGCCACAGCTCCTTGACGATTTTGCCGCCGGCCTTCTCGTAGCCTTCCTTGAAGCCGCCGAACATCTCCTCGCCCGCGGCGTATTTCCAGCTGATCCAGGCGGCGGTCTTGTGGCCGCGCTCCACCATCACCTTGCCGAGCGCGTAGATCGTCTGCCAGTTCGTGAACGAGGTGCGGAAAATGTTCGGCGCGCACAGCGGGCCCGTCGCCGCGCCCGCCCCCGCGTTCGGGATGATCGACAGCACGCCCGATTCGCGCGAGACCTTGACCATGCCCATCTGCACTCCGGAGTGGACGGTGCCGATCAGCACGTCCACCTTGTCGCGACTGACCAGGCGGTTGGCGTTGTCGACCGCCTTCGCAGGGTCGGACTCGTCGTCGAGCACGACATAGTCGATCGGCCGGCCGCCAAGCTTGCCGCCTTTCTCCGCAACGTAGAGCTTGAAGGCGTTCGTGATCGCGTTGCCGAGCGACGCGAACGTGCCCGTATAGGGAAGCATCAAACCCACCCGCAACGGCGCCGTCTGGGCGATGGCCAGCGATGCACCGAGCGGGCTCGCAGCGAGCGCCAGCCCGCCGGCGCGCAGGATGAATTTACGACGCGTGATGCGACTCTGCAGAATATTCATCGGTCTCTCCTCCTGTGTCTGTACGCTGTTCGCG
Organism: Burkholderiales bacterium; assembly: GCA_036007105.1. Taxonomy (GTDB): domain Bacteria; phylum Pseudomonadota; class Gammaproteobacteria; order Burkholderiales; family SG8-39; genus 2-02-FULL-66-14. The sequence goes on from DASYPC010000228.1 coordinate 2,590, forward strand.
TCCCGGCGCGGCACCTCTGATGCACATCAGGCGCCCGCCTGCGGTCGCAGCTTGAAGCGCTGGATCTTGCCGGTCGCCGTCTTCGGCAGCTCGCTCACGAACTCGATCCAGCGCGGATATTTGTAGGGCGCAAGGCGCCCCTTGACGTGCTGCTGCAACGTGCCTTTGAGCTCGTCGCACGCATTGCTCGCCTGCTTGAGAACGACGTATGCCTTGGGCTTGACGAGCTTTTCCGCATCTTCCGCGCCGACCACCGCGGCCTCCAGCACCGCGTCGTGCGAAGCGAGCGCGGCCTCGACTTCGAACGGCGACACGTAGATGCCCGAAACCTTCAGCATGTCGTCCGAACGCCCGGCGTACGTGTAGAACCCGTCGGCGTCGCAACTGTACTTGTCGCCGCTCCTCGTCCACTCGCCGCAGAATGTCGCGCGCGATTTCTCGCGCTGGTTCCAATAGCCGGCGGCCGCTGTCGGCCCGCTGATCCACAGGTCGCCGACCTGGCCGGTCGCGACCTCCGCGCCCTGCTCGTCGCTCAGGCGCACGCGATAGCCCGGCACCGGCCGGCCGGTGGTGCCGTACCGCACCTCGCCCGGGCGATTGGAGAGGAAGATGTGCAGCATCTCCGTCGAACCAATGCCGTCCAGGATGTCGACGCCGGTGCGCGCCTTCCAGCGCTCGCCTAATTCGCGCGGCAAGGCCTCGCCGGCAGACGTGCAGATCCTCAGATCGAGCGAGCGCGCGAGCGTGGGCGCAAAGCCGGCATGCGCGAGCATCGCCGCGTACAGCGTCGGCACGCCGTAGAAGATCGTCGGACGCCGTTCCGCCAGCCGCTTGAATACCGCCTGCGGGGTGGGACGCTCCGCCATCAGCACAGTCGTTGCGCCCACTGCGAGCGGAAACGACAGCGCGTTCCCCAGCCCATAGGCGAAGAACAGCTTCGCCGCCGAGAACACCACGTCGTCCTCACGGATGCCGAGCACCGGCTTGGCGTACAACTCGGCGGTCTGGGCGAGGCTCGCATGCACGTGCACCGTGCCCTTGGGCGCCCCCGTCGAGCCCGACGAGTAGAGCCAGAAGCACGGGTCGTCGCGCGTCGTGCGGGCCGGTGCAAACGAATCGGTCCCCGTGGTGCAGAACGAGCCGACATCCGAGACGACCAGCCCGACGCGCGAAAGGAGCGGCGCGAACTGCGGCAGCAGTTCCGGCGAAACGAACAGCGCGCGCGCCCGGCAGTCCTCGAGCATGTACGCGTAATCGGACGTCGTCAGCAGCGTGTTCGCGGCGACCGGGATCACGCCCGCCTTGATCGCGCCGAGAAAGGCGACCGGCCAGTCGATCGTGTCGAGCATCGCAATCAGCACACGCTGCTCCGGCTGCACGCCGAGGCGGCGCAGCACGCTGGCGAAACGATTCACTCGCCGCGTCAGTCCGCCATAGGTGCATTCACGGACATCGTCGATGTACGCGACCTTGTCGGCCCGCCCGGCATTGCGGCCGAGAAGATCTTCGGCAGCGTTGTATTCCCTCGCTGGTGCGCTTCCCATATAAGGCCGTACTACACAGCGGAAAGCGCCACCTGCCTTTGATGTGCGTCAAAGATCGACGCCGCCATCATCGTGCGCAACTCGATCCTGCGGGTTTCAGGCCAGGCGCCGAATCGACTTGCGGCGTTGTGTCTCGGCAGTGAATTCTTCGAGCTCCGGATCGAGCGCGTGGCGCGTCGAGACGACGCCGATCGGCCGGCCGTTCTCGACCACCGGCGCATGCCGGAAGCCATTGTCGTGCATCAGCAGCAGCGCGTAACCGAACGTTTCATCCGGGGACACCGCGACCGGGTCGCGCGTCATCACCTCTGCCAGCCGAGTCAGCAGCGGATCGCGCCTTGCCGCGAGGACCCGGTACACGGCGTCGCGCTCGGTGAAGATTCCGATCAGGCGCCCCTGCTCGACAATCAGGACCGCGCCAACGTGTGCTTCCTTCATCAATCGGGCCGCGTCGTCAACGCTCGCCTCCGGCGGTGCGACGACAAGCTTGCGCGGCTCGAGCACGCTGCGGATCGGCAACTCCAGCATGCGAGCAAGCTATCGCGATGCCGCGCCGGCGTCTTGACGCGGATCAACCGCGGAAAAGGGGTCAGGACCCTTTTCCCAGATTTGACGCACGAGAAAAGGGTCCTGACCCCTTTTACCCTTTTACCGTCAGCGACTGACAACGCGTCCTATGCTAGCGTGATCCACTGCCTCAGCTCGATCGCGTTGCCGTCGGCGTCGCGGATCTCGGCGCGCGCGTAGCTCGGGCGCTTGACCGGCCCCCAGCTGGGCTCGACGCCTCTCGCCTTCAGCAGCGCGAGCGCCGCATCCATGTTCTCGACCTCGAGCGCCATCATCCGATAGCCCAGGCGCTCGCCGGGCTCGCGCGCCGCCGGGTTTGCTTGCGGATACGTCATCAGCTCGATCGTCGTGCCGCCCAGGTCGAGGTAGGCAAGATCGAGCGGCCCGAGCGGCGTATTCGGCACCCGGTCGCGCGCGCGGACTTTGAAGCCGAGCACGCTGGTGTAGAACGCGATCGCGCGCTCGGGATCCGCAGTAAGCAGTTCGATGTGATCGATACGCTTGAACATCCGCATCTCCTCGGGAATCAGCCCGGCTGGCCGTCGAGCCGTGCGCGGGTGAGGATCGGGTAATAGGCCACGGTGAAGATCGCAAACGCCGCACCCCACAGCGCCGCGGAAACCACGACCGTCACAGCATAGCCATCCGGTAGCACCACCGGCATAAACACCCGCACCAGCGCCGCGACCTGGACGAGTACGTACGCCGCGATCTCCCACGCGCCGACCTTGAGCGGGCGCGCTGTATGGCCGCGCGCGGTGCGCGTCATCATGCCGAGCGTCAGCCCGCCGATGGCGCCGACGGTGAGCGCATGGGTCGCAAGCTGCGGGGCTACGATTCCGAGCTCGCCGAGTCCGCGCAGCGCGAGATGGACGACGACCCACGCGTAGGACACGTGCAGGATCCACAGAATCGGCCTGCGGCGCGTTGCCCACGGCGACCAGAGGGCAAGACGGACTGCGTGCAACAGTGCGGCCACGAGCGCGACCGCCGCGACGGGCAGTTGCAGCGCGTCGAGACCGAGGATCAGCAGTATCGAAATGAGTGCGGCGTACTCCAATGCGCGGCTGCGACGCGCTCCGGCCCCTCCAATCGCGTTGTTCGTGAACGATGGCACGACGCGCCCCGCCATCACCGCGATCACGAACAGCACGAGGTCCAGACCGAGCGTAAGTCCGGTACGAGGAATGATCTCGAACAGCAGTCCCGCCGCACCGAGCGCCAGCACCAGCACAATGAAAAACCAGTTGCGCCGGTTGCCGCTCGCAACCAGCGGCTTGCCGATTCCCCAGGCGAGCGCAAGCGCAAATGCGGCGTCGGCAGCGGCGGCGCCTTGCCAGGAAATCGGAGCGAGCACGCGTCCGGCAATCCACAGGCCGGCGATCAGCGCAAGCGACGCGCCGCTTGGCGTCGAGAGCCCGGTCCAGGCGCGTACCGCGGTCAAAAGAAATCCACCGATCACGGCGAACGCGAAGCCGAACAGCATTTCGTGCGCATGCAGCAGGGCGTTGGCGCCCGGCAGCCACCCGGCATACTGGGCGGCCCAGAGCGGAACGCTCAGCGCTGCAAAGGCGCCGGCAAGCAGATAGAACGGACGAAAGCCGAGCGCGAGCAGCGCGTTCCCGCCTGCGGAAGGCTGTGGGCGAGACTGCTCCGCGAGCTGGATCAGCCCGATCTCGGCACCCGATTAGACGAAGCTGCGCAGATCGCGACGCATGGGTAGATCGTAGACGCAAGCGGCCAGCGGCTCTTGATCCATCTCAACCCGCTGCGCGCAGCGCGTGCGCCGCCCACAGCGACGTTGCGAGCAGCAGCACGGCTCCCGCCTGGTGCGCCGCGGCGAGCGGAACGGGGACTGCGAGCAGCAGCGTCGCAATACCGAGTCCGACCTGCAGCAGCAGCGTCATAACGAGAAGATGGCACGCCAGCCGCTGGCGCGGTCCGAGCGGCATGGCAAGCGCGCGCCACCAGAACAAAGGCACCAGGATGAGCAGCAACCATGCGAGCGAGCGATGCACAAACTGCACCGCGGCCATGTTGTAGAGGAAGTTCCTCCACCAGGGCTCGATCATCAGGATCTCGGGCGGAACGAAATGGCCATTCATCAGCGGAAACGTGTTGTAAGCACTGCCCGCGCGCAATCCCGCCACCATGCCGCCGGAGAGCGCCATGACGAAGACAACGGCCGCGAGGCTTGCCGCTACGCGCGCCAATGCCGGGCTGCCCGGAACGCGATCCTCGCCGGATCGCAGATCCAGGGCGATCCAGAGCAGCGCCGCGAAGATCGCCAGCGCGACGCCGAGGTGCGCGGTCAGGCGAAAGTGGCTGACTCGCGGATCGTCCACCAGCCCGGACGCCACCATGTACCAGCCGAGCGCGCCCTGCAACGCGCCGAGCGCGAATACACCGGCCAGCTTCCAGGCGAGCGTCCGCTCGAGCCTGCGGCGCGCCAGGAACCAG
>DASYPC010000229.1:0-4567 GCA_036007105.1 Burkholderiales bacterium
GCCGCCACCGACACGATCTGCGACGGCGCGATGTCCATGTACTGCACTTCCTCGGGCGACTTCAGCTCGAACTCGTTCTTCCAGCGGCACGAGACGAGCGAGTCGGTCAGCTTGCTGGCCTTGTCGATCGCCGCGTTCGCCTGCGCGATCACATAGTTGCCCTCTTCGATCGCCGACAGGAACTCGATCTCGTTCGTGACCCGGGATTCCTTCACCCGGCGGTACGGCGTCTCGAGGAAGCCATAGCGATTCGTGCGGGCATAGAGCGCGAGCGAATTGATGAGCCCGATGTTCGGGCCTTCCGGCGTTTCGATCGGGCATACACGGCCGTAGTGCGTCGGATGCACGTCACGCACTTCGAACCCGGCGCGCTCGCGCGTCAGACCGCCCGGTCCGAGCGCCGAGACGCGCCGCTTGTGCGTGATCTCGGACAGCGGATTGGTCTGGTCCATGAACTGCGACAGCTGCGACGAGCCGAAGAATTCCTTGATCGCGGCGGAGATCGGCTTGGCGTTGATCAGGTCGTGCGGCATCAGGTTTTCCGACTCGGCCTGCGACAGCCGCTCCTTCACTGCGCGCTCGACCCGCACGAGGCCGGCACGGAACTGGTTTTCCGCCAGCTCGCCCACCGAGCGCACGCGCCGGTTGCCGAGGTGATCGATGTCGTCGATGTCGCCGCGGCCGTTGCGCAGCTCGACCAGGATGCGGATCACTTCAACGATGTCGCGCGGGCTGAGCGTGAAGCGCGGCTCGACCCTTGCCTCGAGCTTCTGGCGATCCACGCCCTTCGCGCGCAGGTCCTGGAACATGCGCTCGACGAGCGCATGTGCTTCGGTATCCGCCGCGATCCCCTCGAGGCTCACCTTGTTCAGATGCAGCTCGGGCGCGTGCTTGAAGTACGCGCGGAGTTCCTCCTCGACATCGCGCGGGAGCGCAACATTCCTGAAGCGGACCTGCCAGCTCGACTCGCTCTTGACGCCGATCCGGCGGTTGAACTTCATGCGGCCGACAGCCGACAGGTCGTAGCGCTCCTCGGCGAAGAAAAGGCCGTTGAAGAGCGCTTCCACTGCGTCTTCGGTCGGCGGCTCGCCGGGGCGCATCATGCGATAGATCGCGATGCGCGCAGCGGTCCGGTCCGTGGTCTCGTCGGCTCGCAGCGTCTTCGAGATGTACGGGCCCTGATCGAGATCGTTGGTGAACAGCGTCTGGATCTTCGCGATGCGCGCCTCGCGCAGCTTCGCGAGCAGCGTCTCGGTCAACTCGTCGTTCGCGTTGGCGAGAATCTCGCCGGTCTCCGGGTTGACGACGTTGTGCGCGAGCGTGCGCCCGAGCAGGAACTCGTCCGGCGCGGTGATTCTCTTCACGCCGGCCGCTTCCATGTCGCGGATGTGCTTGACGGTGATGCGCTTGTCCTTGGCGACGATCAGCTTGCCCGACTTGTCAGCGATCTCGAAGCGCGCCACCTCGCCGCGCAGCCGCTCGGGAACCACTTCGAACTGCACGTGCGAGGGCTCGAGGTGGAACGTGTCGAAGGCGAAGAATTCCTTCAGGATCTGCTCGGGGGTGTAGCCGAGCGCCTTCAACAGGATGGTCGCGGGCATCTTGCGCCGACGGTCGACGCGGAAGAACACGATGTCCTTCGGGTCGAACTCGAAATCGAGCCAGGAGCCGCGATACGGGATCACGCGCGCCGAAAAGAGCAGCTTGCCGCTCGAATGCGTCTTGCCGCGGTCGTGCTCGAAGAACACGCCCGGCGAGCGGTGCAGCTGGGAGACGATGACGCGCTCGGTGCCGTTGATGACGAAGGAGCCGGTGTTCGTCATGAGCGGGATCTCGCCCATGTACACCTCCTGCTCCTTCACTTCCTTGGGCGCGGGGCGCGGCGCTTCCTTGTCCATGATGACGAGGCGCACCTTGGCGCGCAGCGGGCTCGCATAGGTCAGGCCGCGCTGCTGGCACTCCTTGACGTCGAACGGCGGCTCGCCGAGCTGGTAGCTCACGAACTCGAGGCGCGCGCTGCCGGAATGCGACGAGATCGGGAAGATCGAGCTGAAGGCCGCCTGCAGGCCTTCGTTCCTCCGCGACTCCGCCGCGACCTGTGCCTGCAGGAACGCGGTGTACGACTCGAGCTGCGTCGCAATGAGAAATGGCACGTTTTGCACCGTGGCACGCTTGGCGAAACTCTTGCGAATACGCTTACGCTCGGTGAGGGAATAGCTCATGGATGATCCTGGCTGGAGTCAATCGGGCACGCACGCGGGCCAGCAGCAGGCAATGGGCGCGCCGAATCCGGCGGCCCGGCCTGATGCAGGCCTGACTGAGAAAAGTGGCCGGCCGGGAAGTTCCCTTCCCGTCCGATTCCACACCGCTCCATCTACTTGATTTCGACCTTGGCGCCGGCGTCGGTAAGCTTCTTGGCGACTGCGTCGGCGTCGGCCTTGGAAATTCCCTCCTTGACCGGCTTGGGCGCACCGTCGACGAGGTCTTTGGCCTCTTTCAGCCCGAGGCTCGTGACCTCGCGTACCGCCTTGATCACATTCACCTTGTTGTCGCCGATGGCGGCGAGAATCACGGTGAACTCGGTCTGTTCCTCGGCCGCAGCGGCAGCAGCCCCTCCAGACGCGGGCGCCGCCACGGCAACCGCGGCCGCGGCGGAAACGCCGAACTTCTCTTCCATGTCCTTGATGAGCTGCGAGAGCTCGAGGACGGTCAGTTGCGAGATGGCTTCCAGGATCTGCGTTCGTTCCATCGTATGCTCCGTGTAGAAAAATTCTTCCAGTAACTGGGTTCAGCCTGCGGGTTTCTCTTTTGCGTCGCGCACTGCGGCAAGCGTGCGCACAAATTTGCCCGGGATCTCGTTCAACGTGCGGGCGAGCTTCACGATCGGCGCCTGCAGGGTGCCGGCGAGCTTCGCCAGCAGCTCCTCGCGCGCCGGCATCGTGGCGAGCAGCTTGATGTCCTTCGCGGACATGAGGGCGTTCGACATGGCGCCGCCCTTGATCACGAAGCGCTCATTGTCCTTGGCGAAGTCGGCGAGCACCTTTGCACCCGCCACAGGGTCCTGGGCAAAGCCGTATACCAGCGGCCCGGACAGCTGTTCGGAGAGCTTCTCGAACTGGGTTCCGCGCACCGCACGGCGGGCGAGGGTATTTTTCAGCACTCGCACGTAGACGCCCGCGCCGCGCGCTTTCGCACGCAAGCCGGTCATCGCGCCGACGCCCAGCCCGCGGTATTCCGCCACGATCACGGCTTGCGCCGTGGCAAGCTGCGCGCTCACCCGGGTAACCGTTTCCTGCTTCTGCTCCAGCGTAAGACCCAAGGTCTGTCTCCTGTTCGAACTACTGCGCCTGCGCCGAAAGCGACGTCGGATCCACTTTTACGCCCAGACCCATCGTGCTCGATACCGAAACCTTCTTCAGAAAGATGCCCTTGGTGTGCGCCGGCTTCGACCGATTCAGCGCATCGAGCAGCGCAGCAAGGTTGTCGCGCAGCTGCTCCGCCGAGAACGAGGCGCGGCCGATCGTGCATTGCACGACGCCTGCCTTGTCGGCGCGAAACTGCACCTGCCCTCCCTTGGCGTTGGTGACCGCCAGCGCGACATCCGGCGTAACCGTCCCGACCTTGGGGTTTGGCATCAGCCCGCGCGGACCGAGGATCTGCCCGAGCTGGCCGACGACGCGCATCGCCTCCGGTGCGGCAATCACCACGTCGAAATCCATTTTCCCCTGCTTGATGCTCTCGGCGAGGTCTTCCATGCCGACGATGTCGGCTCCGGCAGCCTTCGCAGCTTGCGCCTTGTCGCCCGGCGCGAAGACGGCGACGCGCACCTTCTTGCCGGTGCCGGCCGGCAGCACGACCGAGCCGCGCACCGTCTGATCCGATTTCTTCGCATCGATGCCGAGATTGACGGCCACGTCGACGGCTTCGTCGAACTTCGCGGTCGCGCTCTGCTTGATGAGACTCATCGCATCGAGCACCGGATAGGCCTTCGCGTGGTCGACTTTGCTCGCCATCGCCTTGCGGCGCTTGGACACGGTGCTCATTACATGCCCTCCACGATGATGCCCATCGAGCGCGCGCTGCCGGCCACCGTACGCATCGCCGCCTCGAGACTCGCGGCGTTCAGATCCGGCATCTTCACCCGCGCGATCTCCTCGACCTGCTTGCGCGTGATCTTGCCCACCTTGTCGGTGTGCGGGCGCGGGCTTCCCGACTCCACGCCGGCGGCTTTCTTGATGAGCACCGTGGTCGGCGGCGTCTTGATGAGGAACGTGAAGCTCTTGTCGGCGTACGCTGTGATCACGACGGGCAGCGGAAGCCCCGGCTCCACCTTCTGCGTCTGCGCGTTGAACGCCTTGCAGAATTCCATGATGTTGAGCCCGCGCTGTCCGAGCGCCGGACCGACGGGGGGCGAAGGATTCGCCTTGCCCGCGGGCACCTGCAGCTTGATGTAACCGACGACTTTCTTAGCCATTTACCTGCTCCTGTGTGGGTGCTAGCGGACACCATCTTCTTGTCATCCTGAGCGAAGCGAAGGACCTGCTTTTCGTTCTCAACAGCAGGTTTC